>CAZZZQ010000014.1:0-17638 GCA_964658405.1 uncultured Sphingomonas sp. | reverse complement strand
ACACGAAGATCGCCTTCATCAGCGGACCGAAGCGCCTGCACTCCGCCCAGTCCCGCCAGACCGCGTTCGAGACCGCGATGGAGGAGTGCGGAGTCGAGGTGAAGCAGCCCTGGATCGTCGAAGGTGACCATACCCTTGAAGGCGGAACCGCGGCGATGCACGCCCTGCTCGAGCTGAAGCAGCGACCGACCGCGGTGATGTGCTCGAACGACATGACCGCGATCGGGGTGCTTCACGCTCTTTATCGCGCCGGTCTTACGGTGCCGAACGATCTCTCAGTGATCGGCTTCGACGATATTCACTTTGCCGAGGTAACGATGCCTCCGCTCACGACCATTCACATGTCCCGCTTTGAGCTTGCGCGAACCGCCGTCACTGCCCTGCGAAACCATCTCGAAGGAACAGATCAGGCCCCCTCGAAGCGCGACTACGGGATCCCGACCGAGCTTGTCATACGCGAGACCACTGCGGCACCAAGGAAGATGTCCACTGCTCCGAAGAAGCGACTTGCCGCAACTCACTGACGTGCCTCGCGCAAGCGCTCCATGCGATACCCTAGACGGGTGAGCTCCTCGTCCTCTCCTCCCCTCTTCCAGAGCTTTTTCATGGGCGGCTTCGAGTGCGCGACCCACGGACGCCGCGATCGCACGCGCATCGACGTTATTGGGACTACCCAGCATGACCAGCACTGCGCACAGGACTACCTCCTGCTCGCCGAAGCGGGCGTTCGCACCGTGCGTGACGGCCTGCGCTGGCACCTGATCGAGCAGGTCGAGGGCGTCTACGACTGGTCGAGTTTCGTCCCGATGCTCGAGGCCGCGTGCGTCACGCAGACGCAGGTGCTCTGGGACCTGTGCCACTGGGGCGTCCCTGAGGGTCTGGACCCCTTCTCGGACGAGTTCCCCCGCCGCTTTGCCGCCTTTGCCGGAGCGGCCGCGGCCTTCATTCTCGACTACACGAGCAACGCCGGGATGAAGCGACCGCAGTTCTACTGCGCCATCAACGAAATCTCCTTCTGGGCCTGGGTCGGCGGCGACGTCGAACACTTCCACCCCTACGGCGAAGGCCGCGGACCGGAGCTGAAGCAGCAGCTTGTCCGCGCCTCGATCGCCGCCATCCGCGCCGTCCGCGCCGCAGATCCAAGTGCCCGCTTTGTCCAGGCCGAGCCAATCATCCAGATCACGGCCGATGACGACAAGCCGGAGGACGCCGAGGGAGCCGCACGCCACACGGCGTCACAGTTTGAGGCTTGGGACATGCTTGCCGGGCTGCGCGACCCGGAGCTTGGCGGGGCCGACGACACGCTCGACCTGATCGGCGTCAACTACTACTGGAACAACCAGTGGGTCCACGAGGGCGATCGCACGCCGCCTGGTCATCCACTGCACCGCCCGCTCCACCAGATGCTTGCAGAGCTGTGGGAGCGATACCGGCGGCCGATCGTCATCACGGAGACCGGCGCAGAAGAGGGCCCGGATCTTGGCTGGATCGGTTACATCGGAGCGGAGGTCCGCCAGGCATTGCGCATGGGGATTCCGATCGTCGGAATCTGCCTCTACCCGGTGATGGACTATCCCGGCTGGGACGACGAGCGGCACTGCCCCTGCGGCCTCATCGAGATCGAGGAGGACTGGGCGAAGCGTAGACTTAGACCAGATCTCGCAGCGGAGGTCCGGGCCCAGGGTCAGCTTTTCTCCACAGAATCTGCCGCGACTCCTGCGGCTGCTGCCCCGCAGGACAGGACCGAAACGCCGGTCAGCTGGCTTTCTGCATCAAAACCCGCATAAGACCCTAGAGCAACCTCGAAGAAGGGTTTGACCCCGCTCGTTGTCGTCAGGAGTATTGCATGTCTGATCTGCAGTTTGAGCAGAACCAATCCGCTGCGCCCTTTAAGCACGTTTCGGGAGCTGAACGTTCCAAGGACTCCGCTGACGCGGCAGAGCGGCGCTCCAGCCGTTCGCTGCAGAGCGCCGCAGAGCTGCTCGCCGTAGCGCAACAGTTCGCCGACGAGATCGCCGGACGTCCCAACGACGGCAGTGTCGCCGCTCCGATCAGCGATCTGAAGCGAATGGGCGACCTCGGTCTGCTCACCGCGACACTTCCCGCAGACTACGGCGGCCTCGGTTTGGGAACCGAACGCGGCGGCCACCTGACGCTGCTCCGCCTGCTCGCCGCGATCGGCGGCGGCGATCTTGCGCTAGGACGCCTTTACGAAGGCCACGTCAACGCCCTGATCCTGATCGCCAGCTTCGGATCACCGCAGCAGATCACGCGCGCCGCACAGGATGCGCGCGCTGGCCACATCTTCGGCGTCTGGAACACCGGTGGCCGTGACGTTCTGCGCCTCGAAGGCCTCACCTTCAAGGGCGAAAAGCAGTTTGCAACCGGCGCCGCCTTCGTCCGACGCCCTGTCGTGACGGCTCAGCACGATGAACTCGGCTGGCAAATGACCGTCCCGCGGATGGAGTCGCCCGAGCTCGCACAGGCCGTCACCCTCGACCGCAGCTTCTGGCATCCGCTCGGGATGGAGTCCTCCGAGAGCTACGGAATCAGCTTCTCGGGAGCCACGCTCGCGCAGGACGACCTGCTTGGCCGTCCTGGCGACTTCTACCTCGATCCTCTCTTCCGTGGCGGAGCCATTCGCTTCGCAGCCGTACAGGCCGGCGCAATTCTTCGACTGCACCGCCTCTTCGCCGAATGGCTGGAGCGTGGCGGTCGGGGCGGCGACCCCTACCAGGTGGCTCGCCTGGGCGAAGTCGCGCTGGGGGCACAGGAGGCCGCACTCTGGATCGAACGTGCCGCCGCCGTCGCCGAAGAGGGTCTCTGGTGTACCGCTGACAAGCTTGCCGGAGAGCGTATGGTCGAGTGCGCGAACATGACCCGCATCGCCATCGAACGAATCGCGACCAGCATGATGCCGCGCATTATTGCCGGTGTCGGAGCGCACGGACTTCTGCAGCCAAGCCGCTTCGAGCGAATCCTCCGCGACCTGACGATGTACCTCCGGCAGCCCGCGCCGGACCAGACGCTGGCAGAGATTGGCCGCACCTCGCTCCGCAAGACCAGCCTCCGCGCCGACGGTGCAGGCAACGGCATGTGGCGCGAGTCGATGGCAGAGGGATCGCTCCCCCCAACATACTTTCAGCAGATCTATGAGCGATCCCGCGATCCTTGGAACTTTGAGTCCAGCGACTACGAGGCCGCGAAGTATCGTGACACGCTCGCCAACCTGCCAAGGGCGCTCTACGAGAATGCTTTGGAGATCGGCTGCTCAATCGGTGTCTTCACCCAGCAGCTGGCCCCCCACTGCGAAGCTCTTCTGAGCCTTGATGTATCGGATCGAGCTCTCACTGCGGCACGCGAACGTTGCAGCTCGCTCCCGCAGGTGCGGTTCAGGCGAATGCAGGTTCCCCGCGAGATGCCTGAAGGCATCTTCGACCTGATCCTTGTATCGGAGGTCGCCTACTACTGGAATCGAGAGACCCTGGAGCAGACCATCACCCTGCTCGCGGAGCTGCAGCCGGCAGGCGGACATCTGGTGCTGGTCCATCTTACCGACTCCGTCCCCGACTACCCGCTGACCGGAGACCAGGTGCACGACGCATGGATCGCACGGCCGGAGTGGAAGCGCATCAAGCAGGAGCGCCGGACGCGCTATCGGCTGGATGTACTCGAGCGGATCGACTGATTCCAACTACCTAGAAAGCACAGCCTCGGAGATGAGAGCGCCTTCCGAGGCGCTCTCGTCTTTGATTAACTGGATCGTTCTCGCCAGCTCCTCATTCACGACCTCGATCCCGGTCTCACGTACCCCGGAAAAGGTCGCCTCGATCAGGCCGTTGCAGTCGATTGCGCCAAGAAACTCCGCCATAGACACGCCGCGCTGGTGGGCGTCACGAATCCGTTCAATCCAGTCTCCCGGATAGGGGAGCTCATGCGGGAGGGTTGCAGAGGCCTTCAGGCTTCGTAGAGATCGAAGCGAGCTAAATCGATGGGTCAACCATGTCGCGGAGGGCACGGTATGGGCTTCGCCAACGTCTTCCATCTCCTGCCAGACGCGAAGCTGGTGCGACAGCCCAATCTCGGCGCGGCCGTCGAGCCGCGACGAGGTGTAGACCACGACAGAAGGATCGTGCCGCAACCTTGCGTCGACCCGTCGCAGCGCGTCGACAAAGGCGACATCCTCCAGCGGCTTGACCGGCGGCAGCCCCCCAGCCTTTGCATAGATCTCGGGCGTGCAGGCCAGCGACGCTCCGAAGTGGTGAAGGTGTCGCGGAAAGGGATCGCCAGGCTGCGGATCCAGCAGATCCTCCAGCTCCGCGACCAGCTCCTGGTAACGCTGATCTGCCAGATACGACCTGCGCGCACCACGCGGAAGCAAGTCGAGTTCACCATCCTGCAGTCGGATGAAGCCGCCGACCGCATGCGCTCCAGCCCGCAGTGCGCGAAGATTCTGCGTGATCCAGTCTGGCGCAACCCGCGTATCCGAGTCGGAAGACAGGATGGCGCAGACCCCTTCCGACCGCGTCTGGAGCCGATGCCACGCGGTATCCATGAGCAGACGCCGGGCCGTCCCGACATGCGCCTGCTCGGCAGGCAGTGTGCGCTCGATGACATAGAGCACGATGTGAGGGTGCGCCTGCTTCCAAGCGCGAGCCGCGTCTGCCGATTGATCCGTGCAGTTATTGAGAAGCAGAATGAGCTCGAAAGTCTGTGGATTGAGCGGCCGGCCCACTTCATCGACCTGCTCTGCGAACGCATCAAGCGTCGCCGAAAGTCCAGCTTCCTCGTTCCGCGCGGGGAGTATCACGGAAGCGTAGCATTCCGGATGCGGCGCCCCTTCCAGAAGCGATGGCCACGCCTCAAAGCTCGCTCCCGAACTCATCTGGAATTCTCTCTGCGGGTCATCAGCCTCGAGGCGCGCCAGTCGGCATTCGCCCAGAGCTGCTCACACCCGCCATAACGCAGCGAGAAGCCTGCGATCTGTTCCGCTACATCGCTGTCAATCTGCGAGTCATAAAACAGTGCCGCTTTGCGCTTCAGCTGAACAGCAGACTCTTCATCCACGGCCTCGCCCAGCAGGATCGGTTCCAGCTTCATGCCCAGGCTCTTGATGCTCTCCTCGATCTGCTCAAGCCCGCCGGGGCGCGTTGCATAGGGAAGATCTTCGTAGAAGGCACAGGGCAGGCCAACCCCTTCAAGGACACCCGCGGTTCGCGCGGACAGATGATCAATATGATTGCCCACTGCGAGTGGAAGAATGAGCGCGTCTGGCCGGCTCCCCTCGAGCGCCTTCCGAATCTTGATCACACCCTTCTCGGTCGGATTCACTTTGAGGGTGCAGACCTCGTCAGCCGAGCAGCGCAGGCGCAACGGAGCATCTTTCAGATTCAGATTCGTCATCGTCAAACCAGCGCCGAGCATACGTCGCCAGCTCTCATCCTCTCTCAGCCTGAGAGCGGTTACGTAAGAAAGGCGATCGTTGGGATGCAGGGAGTCCGCATCGGAGTATGGTGCATACTCCGATCGGGTGAAACAACTCACGATCTCAACCGAATGGCCGAAAGCCAGCCAGCCTGTGATTGCCAGTGAGAGAGAAAACGCCGCGTCATCTCGATGCGGCGATAGAATAGCGATCTTCACGAACTGCTTCTCCTGAACGTATCGCTGAGAGTGTTCCCAGCAGTTTCATACGATGCAATTAATTCGCGATCTGTGGCGTTCGCGAAGTTTTATAACGGCTGTCCCTCCAAAATCGATTGGACGGCCGGTCCAACTCCGGACCAGACATTCTCGTCTCATCGACAGACATGAACCGAAACGCCTAATCACGCCGATCATAGCGTGCTGCTCGACCATCCTGTTTAGAGGTTCCCCTTGGCAAGCTCATCGAACTCCTCCGCCGCTCAATCCGCGGAACGTAACCCCCTAGTCTTTCAGCAACCTGACTTGATCTGCTTCAGTCATCTGCGCTGGCACTTTGTGACCCAGCGGCCTCAACATCTTCTCAGCCGCGCGGCGACCGACCGGCGCGTCTTCTTCTGGGAGGAGCCAATCTGGCATGTTGCGGGCGAGCTTGCACTTCGTCCGGATGGCGGGCTTGGCATGTATACCGACGTCCTCCGGGAGGGTTCGTCGATCTTTGTCATTCAACCGCATATTACGTGGGGAATCGACTTCGAAGCGGGCCAGCGGATCCTCCTCCAGGAGCTTATGCAGACTTACTCCATCACGAGTTATGTCTCTTGGTACTACACCCCGATGGCACGCGGATTTTCCGACCATCTCCATCCGAAAGCTACGATCTACGACTGCATGGATGAGCTGTCCGGATTTCTAGGAGCACCTCCTCAACTCGCAGTGCGTGAGGAGCAGCTCTTCCAGGCGGCCGATGTCGTCTTCACTGGCGGCATCAGCCTCTATGAGTCGAAGCGTAAGCAGCATCCAAACGTCCATGCGTTCCCGAGCTCCATCGATTGCAGTCATTTCGCTCAATCGAAGAGCATGCAGCACGAGCCCGCAGACCAGGCTCCTGTCCCTCATCCACGGGCCGGCTTCTACGGTGTTGTCGATGAACGCTTCGACACAGCACTCCTTGGCGATCTTGCACGGCTTCGTCCCAAGACCCATTTCATCATTCTGGGACCTGTAGTCAAGATCGATCCGGCGACTCTCCCCAGGGCCGATAACATCCATTATCTCGGCGGCAAGAGTTATAACGAATTACCTGAATATCTCGCCGGGTGGGACATCGCGCTTTTGCTCTTTGCGCTGAACGATGCAACACGCTTTATTTCGCCGACGAAAACTCCTGAGTATCTCGCAGCAGGCAAGCCCGTTATATCGACTCCCATTCGCGATGTGGTCCGTGGCTACGGTGATGAGGGCCTCGTTGCGATCGCACACGACGCTGAATCATTCGCGGATGCTTTAGACAGTGCACTCGAACCGCAGACGAGTGAGTGGCACGAGGCTGTCGATCAGAAGCTAGCCCAATCATCATGGGATTCGACATGGGCGGCGATGCAGCAGCAGATCGACTTTGCCTGCCGTAAAAACGAGCAGAAGTCCATTACCAGGAAGACAGAGTCAACGAGAACATCCACAACAGCAGCGGCATCACCGCGTCAAACTTTTTCTGACTCTGCCTCCTCCTTGTCTACTTCCAAATCAAGGAGGAGGCGCACTGAGCACTATGACTACCTTGTAGTCGGTGCTGGCTTTGCAGGAAGCGTGCTTGCAGAGCGACTAGCCTCTCAGCTCGGTAAGCGGGTCCTCATCATCGACCAGCGCGATCACATCGCCGGCAACGCATTCGACTTCTACAACGAAGACGGCATCCTGGTTCACAAGTACGGCCCGCACATCTTCCACACCAACAGCGATGCAGTGGTAGCCTATCTTTCAAAGTTCACGGAGTGGCGGCCTTACGAGCATCGCGTCCTCGCCAGCGTCGATCAGCAACTGCTTCCCATTCCGATTAACCTCGACACGATTAACCGGCTCTATAACCTCGATCTCGACGCAGCAGGAATGCAGGCCTTTCTGGATGCGCGCACCATTCAATCGACCAACATTCGCACCTCGGAGGATGTTGTCCTCAGTCGGGTAGGGCGCGAGCTCTACGATAAGTTCTTCAAGAACTACACGCGGAAGCAATGGGGGCTGGACCCTTCACAACTGGATGCCTCTGTCGCGGGCCGCATCCCCGTTCGCTTCGATCGGAACGATCGATACTTCGCCGACACCTTCCAGGCCATGCCGCTGAAGGGTTACACGGAGATGTTCGAGCGCATGCTGCAGCATCCCCGCATCACCATCCGAACAGGGGTCTCCTACCGCGATGTCATGAAGAGTTATCCAGATGCGAAGGTCGTCTTTACTGGTCCGGTCGACGAATACTTTGACTTCCGATTTGGATCACTCCCTTACAGGTCTTTGCATTTTAAGCACGAGACACACGACCAGAAGATCTTCCAGGCAGCGCCAGTCATTAACTACCCAAACGACCATGACTACACACGGGTAACGGAGTTCAAATATCTGACGGGTCAACAACACTCTAAGACAAGCATCGTCTACGAGTATCCGATGGATAAGGGCGATCCTTACTATCCAGTGCCACAGCCTGAGTCAGCTGCACTGTATACGAAGTACCGTGAACTGGCCGAGCATACCGAAGGAGTTTACTTCTGCGGACGTCTCGCGAACTACCGTTACTTCAACATGGATCAGGTGGTAGCGCAGGCGCTCTCAACCTTCCGCCGCATTGCCGACGCTGAATCCGTCTCGTTGTCGACGGTGCCGGTGAGAGTCGACGCAAACGCCGTAGAAGCGTACTAGATCTTTTCCCGCACAGCATAAAAAGGGCCTCCACTTGGAGGCCCTTTTTTATCCGCAATAAATGAGTTACGCAGTCATCGTATCGACCCATGGATCAATCACGATCTTTGTGACATTCTCTTCCTTCTTCTGCCATACGCTGTACATGTCGGGCACCTGCTCGATCCCGATCCTGTGAGAGATCATAAAGCTTGGATCAATCTCTCCCCGCTCTACAGATTCAAGCAGCGGCTTCAGGTAACGATGCATATGGGTCTGCCCCATATTCATGTGAATTCCCTTGCCGAAGGCCGCCCCGAAGTTCACCTTATCGAGAACGCCGCCATAGACACCCGGAATCGAAAGCGTACCGCCTTTGCGAATCGCCTGAATCGCCTGCCGAAGTACGAAGGGACGATCCGTTTCAAGCATCATGGTCTGCTTTACCTTGTCATAGATCCCCGGCACCGTTGCAGAGTGTGCTTCCATGCCGACCGCATCAATGCAACTGTCGGGGCCGATCCCACCACTCAGATCGCGAAGCGCTTCCACGATGGTGATATCCTCCTGGCTGTAATCAATCGTGGTCGCACCGATCTCGCGCGCAAGCTTCAGCCGCTCCGGGAGACGATCAATCGCAATCACCTTCTCCGCGCCCAGCATGTAGGCCGACGCAATGGCAAACAGGCCTACTGGTCCGCAGCCCCACACAGCGACCGTATCGCCCGGCTTGATATTCGCGTTGACGGCCCCCTGGTATCCGGTCGGGAAGATATCAGAAAGAAATAATACCTTCTCATCCGGCAGATCATTTTCGATCTTGATCGGACCTACATCTGCGAACGGGATGCGTGCATACTGCGCCTGACCACCAGCATAGCCACCGTAGATGTGTGAGAAACCAAACAACGCCGAGCCGGAGTAGCCATACATCGTCTCCGCCACCTGCGCATTCGGATTGGTGTTATCGCAAAGGCTCCACAGATCGCCTTTACAAAAGAAACAGCTGCCGCACGCGATCGTGAACGGGATGACAACGCGGTCGCCCCGCTTCAACTTTTTCACTTCGCTGCCGACCTCTTCGACGATCCCCATAAACTCGTGCCCAAGGATGTCCCCCGCCTCCATCGACGGGATGTAGCCACCGTAAAGATGGAGATCGCTTCCACAGATCGCAGTCCTTGTAATGCGAATAATCGCGTCATGCGGGTTGATAATTTCGGGGTCCGGAACCTGGTGCACTTCAATCGACTCTTTACCCATCCAGCAAACAGCTTTCATACATCCTCCGCCCTACTGTGTATCGATCCTGTTGAGGTGCAAATGCGTCTAGGAGAGATCGCTTGTTCCTGGTGGCGTTGGATTCGTCTCGCCATAGAACCACTCCTTGATGCCGCCGATGACGCCGCGCGGACCATGGGGCTGGCCCTTCACCGACGGAATCTCTCCTGTCTCCGCAATCTGCTTGAAGTGGCGCAGATCTTCGATTACCGTCTGCCGAGGCGCCCGCTTCGCCGCACCGATCACAGCGTTGCCGAAGACACCGCCCGGAACCTTCATACGCTGGATCAGGGTCACCGTCGTCCCGCGACCCGATGCCGCCTCTTCAAAGGTGACCGTACCGCTCTGGTCGATTCCGTCTGTGATCGATCGCCACGAGATCTTCTCACCCGGGACGGACTCAACTACCTCAGAATCAAACTCGATTCGCTTCCCCTTCTCATCCTCCGGATCTCCCATCACCCAGTGACTGAGTCGTTCGCTGGTCGGAGTTACAGAGACCACGTGCTCCTGCCATCGCGGAATCAGCGACACGTCGCTCCACAGGGCATAGAGCGCAAGTGGGTCGACCGCGATCGTCTGGACCGCATGGGCTGTTACAACGCCATCCTGCTCATTGTCAGGCAGCGGAATATAGTGCACGCCAATCTCCCGAAACGGCTTCACGCCGCCGGCAATCTCGTCCCCTTTACCTGTCTCAAGTACCGCCATTGTTCCCCCTTTGTGCGTTTGAAACTTTCGTGAACATCGAGCGCTCCCCTTCTGCTACCGGCGCTCAAACTGGATGTGGACTGACATGATCGTGAGCGAGCATCCGTCACTCTTCCCAGGCGGCAGAGCCGGTCGGAAGAACCTTCGCCTCACTCTGGCCATAAGAGAGAAAGCATCAGGATCAGGTTGCCCCTCCAGGTTTCTACAGCTTCAGCATGTCAATCTGGCTGATAGTGGAACCGCGCACCTCGCCAGGCCGCAGATCTTTTCTCGTCCTTTAGTCTCACCGCGCAGATAAGGCGTATAAACGAACCACGCATCCTTTGACGCTGAAGTGTGCAGGAGCGTCTCGAATCGAGAGGAGTCTCCCCTCTCATCGCCTGACTGGTTCCATGGTCCACGCACGATCCAGCGTCCTCCCAGAGACTTCGATAGCATTCACGACTCCCGACAGCGATTCGTCCCTTCGCCGTGTCCAGGAGAGATCTCCGCCGCGGTCGATCGCCTGCCAGCTTCAACGAGGAAAACCGACCACCCATGTCGCATTGCATCGATCCTGACCGTAGACAAACGCTCCTGTGCCGTTGGCATGCCCGATGAAACCCAGCCACAACGCATGTGACGAAGAACCGATTCGCGTCCCGGGAAGCATCCAGCCGCATGGCTTTCTCCTGATCCTCGACGCTGAAGACGCACGCATCGTAGCCGCCAGCGCAAATGTTGACACCTTCCTGAACCGTCCGCTCTCCACCCTTCTGGGCGCCCCGGTGGATACGATCCTCGGACACGATCTGCTCGAAGCGATCCGCATCCTCATCCCTCTCGATGAGACCGCAGCCTCGCTGACCTACCTCGGGGTCTTCCAGGTCGCCGAAGCTCCCTACAGCGTCGTCACCCACCGCGTCGGCCGGGAACGGCTGGTCGAGTTCGAACCACTTCGCGAAAAGATCAGCCCTGAGCTCATCAACGGAGTCCTCACAAACTTCGTAAGCAAGCTGCAGAGCCTGCATGATCAGACCGATCTCTGTAAGGCAATCGCCCGGCAGGTCAAAGAGCTGACTGGCTTTAACCGCGTGCTCCTGTACAGCTTCGATGAAGCCGGGCATGGAACCGTCCTGACCGAGGAGAACGACGGAACGCTCCCCAGCTACCTTGATCTCCGCTTTCCCGCCACTGACATCCCAGCGCAGGCCCGCGAGCTCTACATCCTCAACACGGTCCGAATCATCCCGGACGCCACTTATACCCCCTCGCCCCTCAAGGGACTTGCCGACCGGCCGATGGCCTCGCTCGATCTCTCCATGTCCCTCCTTCGAAGCGTCTCGCCGGTCCATCTGGAGTACATGCAGAACATGGGGACCATGTCCTCCATGTCCATCTCGATCGTCTGCGACGGCAGGCTCTGGGGCCTGATCAGCGCACATCACGCCGAGCCCCGCACCGTGCCCTACCTCGTGCGCGGCGCGTGCGACCTTTTGACGAAGCTCGTCGGATCACGGCTGATCGCCCTCCGAACCATCGCCAAGCTCGAAAAGATGGTGCTCTTCCACGCCGTGCAACTCCAGATCCTGACCCACCTTGCAGCCGAGAGCGAGTACGTCGCAGCCATGATCTCGCAGATGGACCGGCTCGCCCAGATCACCGACGCCAGCGGTGTGGCCCTGGTGATCGATGGACGATGCGAGCTGGCCGGCCAGGCCCCGGACGTGAGTATCGTCCTCCGGCTTGTCGCCTGGCTGGATACGCAGCCCGACCTTCAGCTCTTCAGCAGCAACTATCTCGGCAGACAGCTCCCGTGGGCGGAAGAGATCCGAGAGGTCGCGAGCGGCCTGATCGCGATCAGGATCTCGGACGTCCGTCAGGGCTACCTTCTCTGGTTCAGGCCGGAGCTCGTACGCACCATCAAGTGGGCAGGCGAGCCCATCAAGCTGAAGGACGAGATCGGCGGGCTCCATCCGCGAACCTCCTTCGCCGCCTGGCAGGAGCTTCTACGTGGACAAAGTCTTGCGTGGACCGATACGGAGCTTCAGTCCGCCCAGGAGTTTCGCGCCGCCCTCGCGACCATCAGCCTGAAGCGCGCCGAGCAGGCCGTCCTCCTCAGCGAGGCTCGCTTTCAGCAGCTCACCATGGCCATGCCAAACCCGGTCTGGACCTCCAACGACGTCGGTCTGCTGACCTTCGCCAACCAGCGGTGGCACGACCAGGGACTCGGCACCGGCGGCCTCTGGTTTGATCGCGGCCGCATCGTCGAGGACGATCATCAGCGCTGCAGCGAGCTCTGGCGGATCGCCGTCAGCAGCGGGATCGAGTTCGAGATGGAGGCCCGCTTCCGACGCTTCTCGGACCAGGCAGAGCGCTGGAACCTGATCCGTTCCATTCCATTTCTGAACGCCGACGGCAGCCGCGCCGGCTGGATTGGCACCTGCACCGATCTCACCGACCAGCACGAGCGCGAGCGCGCCCTGCAGATCTCGGAGAAGCTTGCGCTGACCGGGCGCATGACCAGCGTGATCGCCCACGAAATCAACAATCCCCTGGAATCCATCACCAACCTGCTCTACCTCCTGCGCCAGGAGCTCCAGGATGATGGCCCGGCGCGCGGCTACATCTCACTCGCGGAGATCGAGCTGCAGCGGATCTCCGGCATCACCAAGCAGACCCTCCGCTGGTCCCGCGAAAACGCGCAACGTGCGGAGTACGGGACGGCGGGCGCCCTCTTCGACGATGTCCTGCGGCTCCTCGCCGGCAAAATTCGCAACCGGGAGGTCACAGTCACGACCCTCCCGGGCAGGGGCGTTCGCATCTTCGGCGTCACCGGCCAGCTTCAGCAGGTGCTGGCAAATCTCGTCTCGAACGCCGTGGATGCAGTCCCCGTGGGCGGCCGGATCTCGCTCGGCGCGACGCACGCGGAGGCGATGACCGAGATCGTTGTCAGCGATGAGGGCTCCGGGATGAGCACCGAGATGCAGCTGCAGATCTTTCAGCCCTTCTACTCCACCAAGGGCGCGCTGGGGAACGGCCTCGGTCTGTACATCTCCCAGGAGATCATCGAAAAACACGGCGGCCGCCTGGTCGTCGACAGCATCGTTGGAAAGGGCACGCAGGTTCGCATCCAGCTGCCGCCCACCGCCGCCTGATCCCGCCCGCCAGGCCGAAACGAGCCATCACCAGCCTCTTTACCCCAAAGAGGATGCACGTTCGCGTATCATCAGTTTCAACCCAAGTACTCAGAAGTAAAGATGCCGTTTCCCGCTCACGGAGTTACGCTGCATGGCCTGGCCGCAAAAGCTCGGAGTCTCCCTCGTCACCGCAGGCACCCTCCTGCTGAGCGTCTACGTTGTTCCGACGGTCTACGGCGCAGTGATGTCCCGTGTGGCAGTCCACCAGTTCCGATCGCAGAGCCTTGCAAACAGTCATTGGAACAGTGAACGCATTCTCGCCTACCAGCGGACCCTCGACGTGCGCTTTGCCCCGCCCGAGGCAGTTCTCCGCATCCCGAAGGTCGGCATTGAAGTTCCGGTCCTCGAGGGTGTCTCGGATCTCGCCCTCAATCGTGGCGTGGGTCATGTGCCCGGCACAGCCCTTCCCGGCCAGCCCGGAAACGTGGCGATCGCAGGCCATCGCGACGGCTTCTTCCGCGGCCTCAAAGATGTCTACCCGGGAGACGTGATCGAGGTGCAGCGCTCCTCCTTCGATCATGGGCAGCAGACGGACCATTACGTCATCCGCTCCACCAGGGTCGTCTCTCCCTCCGACACCTCCGTCCTCAAACCAACGGCGGGTTCCACCCTCACCCTCATCACCTGCTTTCCCTTTTATTTCGTAGGGTCTGCACCACAGCGATACATCGTGCAGGCTGACCGTCTGCCTTCGACGCCAAGCGCACGCTTGAACTAACCATCAGGAGCCTCCCGCATGAAGATTCAGCCTCGTTGTCTCAAAGCCGCGACCCTCGCTCTCCTCGCAACCTCGACCGCCCTCTGCTCCTTTGCGCAGGCCGCGCTCAGCTCGGGTCCCACCTCGACGGTCGTCTACGTGGGTGGTGACGACCTCGTCCTCAAGGCCGCCGACGGCAAGCTGCTGAACTTCACCGTTCCTGCCGGCTACCACTTCTCGGCCGGTGCAAAGCAGCTGACCCTCGCCGAGCTCAAGCCGGGCACCGCCCTGACCAAGCCTGTCGCCACCGGGACCGATCCGAAGCTGGTCTCCGCCGTCGCCGTCGTCAAGGGCAAGGTCTACGCCAGCACGCCGCCCGATGCCGTCACCATCGCGCTCGCCGACGGCACGAAGGACTTCATGGTTCCCGCCGGAACCAAATTCATGGTCGATGGCAAGGCCGTTTCGATCACCGATCTGAAGCCCGACATGATGGTGGAAGCGACCGTCGTTACCACCGCTGCGGACGCAGAGAAGACCGCAGCCGCCACACCCGCAACGCCCCCGATGAAGGGCACGCTGCTCGTCGCGAAGACCCTCGGAGAAGGCGAAGCGGAGCTCCCACTGGCAGGAACCAACCTGCCCCTCTACGGAATTGCCGGCTTCGTCCTGCTTGCCGGCGGGATTGGCCTGATGAGCTTCCGCAAGCCAGCCGGACAGATCTAAGGCGCACTCCAGCAAGCGAAGGGGCAGCCATCATGGCTGCCCCTTTGCTCGTAAAGCCCTACTATCGCTTCACCCGCGGACAGCTCGCTGCTTCTCCATCCGCTTGTAAAGCTCCTGCAGCATCAGTACACCCGCCTCCGCCTCAGCGCGATCCGGCTGCTCGTTGTCGTCGTTCCAGCCCGTATCTTCACCTTTGGCGCTCGGCTGGATGACGATCCCATCGCGTCGCGCAACCACGTTGAGATTCCCATAGCTGAGGCTGTAGTTCACGCCCTCCTGCGGGATCAGCCACGCGATCTGGCCACGTACGGGGATGATCGACTCATCCGCCCAGAGCTTCCGCGCCGCATAGCCGGTGCAGTTCAGGATCACCCGTTGCGGTAGCCCGCCCATCTCGCCGGGAGAGTGAAACTCCCGCGTCTCAATCTTGCCACCCGCAATCAGGAAGTCGTTCAGCAACTGGCGCGAGTAGTCCGACACGTTGAAGGTCATGGTCGAGGTGCGCCGGACATACTTCGTCGGAAACGTCGTCGCTCCCGGCGGCAGATCCTGCCCGCGGGGAGTCACGTCGGCGATCCGCGACTGGTAGAACGCGAAGCCATGTTCATCCTCCTTCTGCCGATTCAGCATGCGCTGATCGTCCGTCGCGTCCGACAGAATGTATCGATCGGTCCACTCGATCGGCGCACCCGGCATTCCCAGGTAGCTCTGGTACATGGCAAGCGAGGTCCGCGCCATCGCCTCCCACTCGGCTGCAAAGCCCGGCGCCGCCGCAGAGGTCAGGGCGATCCGTGAGTCCGGCGTCCACGTCCCCGTCGCTCGCGAGGATCGCACAAACGGTGGCCGCTCCTTCGCATAGATTGTCACCTGCAGGCCTGCGCGCTGCGCTGTGATCGCCGCCGTCAGGCCGAGCGCGCCGCAACCCACCACGGCAATCTCCCGTGCCCCGCCGAGCGCCTCGAGCGCCTTGTGGACGACCACCTCCGCCGACCCCCAGGAGAGCGACCAGCCACTGCCGCCATGCCCGTAGTTATGGACGACCACCTTATCCCCGACCCGCTCCACATCGAGCCGCGGCCCGACCGCACGGAAGGGCCGAAGGCAGACCGTCACCCTGAAGATCCGGTTGACCTCCGCTCGGATCGGCACGATCGGAGCGACGGCATCGTAAAACGGCAGTGAGGGCGCACCTGGAGCCATCGCGGCCATGGGCCTCCGGCATCCGGTCAGTTCAAGCGCACTTAACCCTGCCACGGCGGCAGAGCCCTGCAGGAAGGAACGACGATCCATAGTTCTTCTCTCCGAATGCAACAAGATTAATCGCTTCTTTCAAATCCATCTCAGAAACAGTGGATTCGGGGCGACCACAGCAATATCGGTATGTCCATCGCCAATTGAGAGAGTTGCTCCAGCGTGCTTTCTTTCGAAGCGCGCCATGATTCTGAAGAACCTCTCCTTGGCATACACCTAGTAAATCCTGAGAAGCGTCGTAAGTAAGTGATTTATTTTGCTAGCTCCGTCTTGCCTGGCCCGCTCAACAGCCTTTCTGCGGGTTCCCGTTACGTCCTTCTGTACTCCCTCTTCAAGATTGGCCCGCTCTCCATTACGCCGCTTTTCCTAGTTAAAGCTGCAGTCTTTCTCTTCGTGCTGATCAGCATCTCGCACATCATGCAGCGGGTTTTGCTCGGACGGCTCTTCCGCCATCTGCATATTTCGGACGCGCAGAAATTTGCCCTTGGGCGTTTTGCGACGTACCTCTTCTTTCTGAGCGGGCTTTTCGTCGGTCTTCAATCACTGGGAGTCAATCTCAATTCGCTTGTGGTGTTTGGAGGAGCACTGGGCGTAGGCGTAGGACTCGGTTTGCAAAATGTGGTTTCGAACTTCGTAGCCGGACTGATCCTTCTGGTCGAACAACCGATCAGGATCGGGGACCGTATCGTGACAGGCGAAACGACGGGAGATGTCGTGAAGATTGCCGCACGCTCCACCTGGATTCGTACCAACGAAAACATCGTCGTGATCGTCCCGAACAACGAGTTCATCAACCATCCTGTCACCAACTGGACGGCAAACGACCCTAACGTCCGAATCAGCGTGTCAGTTGGCGTGGGCTACAACTCGGATCCTCAACACATCCGACGGATTCTGCTCGAGGCTGCGGCCGCGCACCCGGATGTCCTTAAAGATCCAAAGCCGGATGTCATCTTCACCGACTACGGGGACAATTCTCTGAACTTTGCCCTGCGAGTATGGACAGCCTCACGGGCTCATGCTCCGACAATTCTGAAGTCCGATCTGTACTTCTCTCTCTTTCAGCTCTTCGAAGCAAATAAGATCGAGCTTCCGTTTCCGCAAAGGGATCTTCATATCCGCTCGTCAGATATTCCATTGCCCTTCACTCCTGATACCGCTCGGGAAAGTGACCGTAGCTGATGGCTTACCTGCCAACACGCTCGATGCGGCAAAAACCACAACTCAGAGATGAAGACGACCTTGCTGCTGTTGAGGATCTTTGGAAAGAGTTGGATCAATGGCAGCGCGCAAAAGCCTCGACGCCGTAGACCTTGGATTCAGTCACTGCAATGCCTGTAAGGCTTTAAGCCCCGAACACGCAAATCCAGCAGGACCTAGCTGTCTGAGCTGAAAAATATAGGGTATGTAGAGTTGTTTGGTGGACCTGATCGGGATCGAACCGATGACCTCTTCCATGCCATGGAAGCGC
>CAZZZQ010000013.1:0-18034 GCA_964658405.1 uncultured Sphingomonas sp. | reverse complement strand
GTTCCCCAACCCGAGCCCAAGGGTGCTTTCAGTTCTAGATCGCACCACATGCAGCGGCCGTACATGACGGGTGACTTGTCTGGGGCGCACCCCGCACGAGCGTTCTCACTATGGACCGAGTGCCGGCATATCTCAGGGTCGCGCAACGTCTCGCTCATCTCCCCGCCTCCCCACCGTCCTGGGCTGGAGCCTCGGAGAGGGCGGCGCGGTATTGGTCGAGCATAGCCTCGATCCGGTCCTCGCTGAACTCGACGCCAGCCCATTGCTCCAAGACGTGCATGACCTCATGCATCATGCTCTCAGCGATAGCGTAAGGCAGCTCTGCCTTGTCCGCGTCACCGGTCTCAATAGCGGCCAAAAACGACCCGACGTTCAGCACACAAAACGCGGTGCTGTTCGGTTGTGGTGTCGTGGCGTTGGGAAGGAAGGCGGCAAAGCCAGGGATGAAGTCCTGCTGGTGGAATTCGATCTTAGGAGCCGCCGCCGTGAGATCCGCTCCTTGCGCTGGCGTGGGCGGGGTGGGCTGCTGACCCGATAGGGCAAGTTCGCGGAGCCGTCGCGCACCCCTGAGAAGCCCTTCGACAGCCGTTCCGGTCTGGTGCCCTCCTGCCATCTTGGCGATGACCTCGGCCGCATCCACCAGCCCTTCGGCCGCTGGCGTGGCCGTCACGGGGAATGGGGCGGCGAGGCGGGCGCGAAGGGCCTTAAGCTCCCGATACAGCACAACGCTGCGATGGTCGTCCTCACCAAGAGTGGATGCTTTAGTGCAGGCCTCGCATAGCGTGTTGGGGCTTTTGCGCTGGTGCGCGCAGGGCTCGACAGCCGAACAGCACCCATTGTCGGGGGTTCGCCTACCATCCTTCCAAAAAGGCCGCTCGGGATCCCCCGCCGCCACGGCGCCGGCCCGTGCAGAGGGGTCGGGGGTGGCGGTGCCGGGCGTGGGGGTAGACATGCGGGTCAGAACTGCATCGTGAAGACGAACAAATGTATCGTCGTCGTCATTCATCGCTCCGAGCAGCGCATCCAAAAGCTGCACGTTCGTCAGGCTATTGTCACTCATGGGAGAGATCCGTCGTATTGCCGGCTGCATAGGGCGTGGCGTCGGAGGCGATAGCTCGAAACCAGGACACAAGTTTTCGGATGAAGGCGGCGTTCGCCTTCTGCTCTGCGCCGATCGGATCGTCGTAATCGACATGAACGTTTAGAATGTCGATTAATCCTCCGGATTGGCGCTTTACTGTCGTCAGCACAACGCCGTTGAAATCGTCCTCTCCTTCGATCCATTCGCCTTGCGTAGCTTTCTTGCTTAGCTCCACCAGTTCGGCCGGAAATGTTGCGGACGGGGTGTGATTTCTTATCACCTCCGATAGAGCGTCTACCGTCTCTGCATAGACCTTCTCAAATGCTTCTTTCGCTTTCCAAAAGCGTTCCGAATTGCTAAGAGATGCAGAAAGGTATTCAGATGCATTAACTAATCTATTCAGAACCCTTTCGATTTTATCTCTGCGCGGATCTGGCTCTTGGTGCCGTATCGTCTCTTCGCGGGCATCTCTTCGGGCTTCCTCAAAGCCCGAAATCCAATCGTATGAATATCCCGATCCCATCGGGTGCGGGTTGTAAGAGCTATGCAGGCCCTCACGGAAAGCTGCAGCTCCAGCCTGACGAGCAGTAGGATAGTTCATCTTGTCCTCACGTTGATTGAGCCGCGCCGGACGCGTTATCGGTCATGGGAGGGCTCCGTGGTGAGGGTGCGGGGGACTCGGGCGCGTCGTGCTTCTGGTTCATCGGTCGGCTCCAGACGTGGAGAGGGGCGGGGCTGGAGGCTGGCAGGGCGCCCAATGTGTCGGGGAACGCGGGCACAAGCTGCTGTTCCAGAAGGCCCCATCAGCACCGCGTTGGTCGGGCTCAGGAAGCGGCCCGCCGCAGACCCACACATTGCGTCCATCGTTCGGACAGGTCGTGATCGGCTGCCATCCTTGCGTCGCGACCTCGGCTTCTGCGGTCTCGGCGCGGGTACGGAGGGCCTGAACGGCGGAGAGGAGGGCGTCGCGAGCTGTGTCGGATGCGGCCTGTTCGCTAACCCCAGGCCACTTGGCATCTCCGGCCGCTTTCCATGCTTTCAAGTAGTCGTACAGAAGGTCCTTGACCTCCCCCATCGTGTCCGGCTCGGTGGCGCGGCTGGGCGTGGAGGACATGGCGGCGGCGAACGCTTCCACAACAGGTCGCCCGACCGACATGCCGGTCCCGTTGATGCCGAACCCCTTCCCTTTCGGAGTGCGGAGCGCATAGAGGACGCCGTGCGGAGGATTGAGCTGCTGGAAATACCAGCCACCGGGCAGTTCGATACGATCTGCCTCTACGGCGGGGACGGGGGAGGAAGGGGAGGTCATGGGCGAGGTCCGAAGCTGACGAGAAGGGTGAACCACAGCACCTTGCAGGCGATGTGCAGCTTTTGGTCTTGGTTATAAGTGAGCCTCCCCGAGCACTTCGTATGGTCGATTACAGCATGAGCGATGAACTCGCAGAGTGAGAGAAGCCACGAGCCGGTCGCAAGCTTGACGGCTCCTGCCTGGATCGCCGCATGGCAGAGCAACGCTCCCGGCCATATCTGCTCACCAGGCACAAGGTTCAGCGTCTGGTTCTTCGCTTTGGAGAGCCAATCGCCTTGAAGCGGATAGTCCGCAACAGCGTGGCCGATGACCATCCAGACCAGAGGGGACAAGTCCATCCTCACCCCTCCCCACCAGCAGGGGCGGCGCCTTGGGCGAGAGCCAGGGCGGAGTCCTGTTCGGCGATCTTGAGCCCCTTGGACACTGCCCAATCTCGGTAATGGCGCTCCGTCTTCACGCCGGGCGCGAAATGGCGGTCGTAGTTGTAGCCGCGCACCTTGTCCTTGAACCAATCCATCTTGGCCCAGGCGAGGTAGACCTTGAACAGGCCGGGGCTTCGCTCTCGCAGCGAAGGGTCTGCCGGCACGAAGGTGTAAAGGATCGGCGGCTCTGGCTCGTAGGGCTCGACATCTTCTGCCGGACCCCACTGGCGGATGAGGGTGCCGTTCCAATCCCCCGAGTCGATGACGAACCCGAAATCCTCGCCAGCGTGCGTGATGGTGCCCGACAGAGTGCTGTTGCAGGCATTGTGGCGATGGACATCCATGGTGATGCCTTCGCGGCTTCCGCCGCACTCGGCGTCCGTGATGCGGTCCATCACTTCGGTTCCAGCGGCCTCGCCAAAGCGAGCGCAGAAGGCGTCGAAGGCCGCTTCTCCTTTCCCCACCTGTGAGGCGGGACGGGATGGCGTCGCCCCCGTGTCGGTCGGTGAGGCGGAGAACACAGGCATGGCGGGGGCGGGGGTGGTGGACATCAGGCAGCGCTCCTGCGCTCGGTAGCTTCAAATCCGGGAATGGTGCGAATGCCGCGATCCATGTCCTGCTGAGCGCGCTGGACGAGCCACGCCTTGAGGTCGTCGGCCCAAGCCGCCTTGGCGTGCTTGAGTGCAACGGCGGATTCGATCAGCAGAGCGTCGTAGCGGACGCGGGAACTCATTGCGCGTCCGCCGCCATGGGCCACGGCGCGATCCTTCTCAGCCTTGTCAGCGGCCTTCCTAGAGGCTTCTGCGGCCTCAACAAGCTGCTCTGCTCGCTCTCGTGCGGCGATGTTGTCCACGCTGGAGGCCTGCATCGCTGCGCGGGCGATGCGCTCCCGCTCCTCGGCTTCGCGACGGGCCTCGGCGGCAAGGGCGCGCTTCTTCGCTTCTTCGGCGGCGAGGTATTTGGAGACGAGCGACCTGCATCCTTCGATGACGCGGACGGCCTTGCCCTTGCCGGCTTTCGTGTCGCCGATCAGCGGATGAAACTTAATTTGGACGGCTTTCGCGCCCTCATCCCAAGGGGCCTTCTCCTCTGCCCGGAGCTTGTCGGCCTCGGCCGCCGCTGCCTGCATCTCGCGGATGATCGTGGCGACGGCGTCGACCTGATCCTGATTGCCGATAGCCTCGCCATCAAGCCAGAGCACACCCTCGCCATAGAGGTCGTCGATGCGCTGAGCGATACGCTCGAAAGCAGTCGGCTCGGGCGGATTGTTCCCGCCGATGACGGCGAGCGGGTTTTCAGCTTCGTCGGTCATCACTTCCTCCCCGCTTGCGCAACGAAATCCATCGCGGCCTTAAAGTCAGCGGCCCAGATGCTCTCGATGCTTTTGATGTTCGCAGCTTTGCAGAACTTGGCTTCGGTCTCGCCTATGTCGTGGATGGCATCACGAAGCTTTTGGACTTGGTCCGGTGTGATGCGGGGCGCTTCGGAACGCTTCGGCTCTGGCGATGGCTCACGTTGATCCGGCACGCGATCTTCGTACTGAGCGTTTCCATCGTTATCCTCATTGGTGAGGGCGATGTCGAAGATCATCAGCTTGAGGTATCGCCTGGAATAGCTCAGGGCAGATCCGAGCGCCTGTACGGCTGTCTTGTTGGCCTTGCCGCCAGATCCAACTCCATCAGCCGGGGTGTCCAAGTGATAACGCTTGGTGTGAGCGCCGAGAGACACATCACAGACCACGCGATAGTGGTTCTGAAGCGGTGAATCGTCTGTCCCGAAGGACAACGATATGCCGTGCTTGGAAATGATCGGGTCAGCCGCCGCGCTGATCGTCTCCAACCGAGCATAGCGAGATTTGGTGTGGCTATTCTCTGCGTCACGAACGACCTGCGGCAGTTCGGACTTGATCCGCGCCATCGCAACGTTGAACTCGGAAAATGCCTGTTCGCGCCGCATGTCACGATGCAGGTTCATCATCCGCTCAACGCGATCAATGTCGACGGACGGCTCGCGCGCCAGCCTCTCAATCATCGACAGAACGGCGGCGGTCTCGCTCTGTTGCTCGACGGGCTGCGCCATCCGCTCCGGTGCCTGGGCGACCTCACGGGGTTCATGCTTGGTGACGGCGGTCATGCCTCGTGGTCCTCGTCTCTGTCAGCCTGATGCCGCTCGATGGCTTCTTCGATGTCGCGCTCGGCTCGCCGACTGTTGGCATGAGCCATCAGAAGGTTGAGCAATCCGTTCTCGGCCGGATCGAATGGGTTCAGGGGGTAAGTGCTTGCTTCACGACCACGGCGAATGTCGTCCATGGTCTGATGCTGGAGCAGTTCGACCCGCAAGACCTTACGGTCGCCAGCATCGGAGTAGCGAACGGTCATGCGATAGCTGACGATCAGAGCGCCGCTAACGATCGGCTCGCATTCCTCTACGTCGACGTTGATCTCATGCTGGTGGTTGTAGTCGAACCGCAGAGACCGCTTGTCGAAGAATGGGTCTGTGTCGACGGCGCCAGATAGGGTGAGATAGTTGCTCACAGCGTCACCCCATAGCAAGCCATCTCAACCGCAGGCACGCTGAGCAGTCTGTCGATCTCAGGCCGCGTCAGATCCAGCAGAGCAACCGGCTCCGCTACACCGTTGCGGATGATGGTCACTGCGTCATGTCCCTCGTAGGGGTAGACGCGAACACGATGGCGAAGCATCTCGATGCTGGACAGCCAATCGTGGCGAGCCTTGGCGCGGGAAACTTTGATCTCGCAGTAATGGGAGTTGAGCATCGAAATTGATCCTCTAGCAGGTTGGGGAGGACTGGTCCTCTGCGCTGCCGGACTGTGCGGAGACCGGCAGGCCAGAAGGTCAGTCAGAATTATGGATGCGCCGATGCCGCTCAGCAGCCTTCCAGAGTTCGGCTTTCTCTTTGGGGTTGCGGTACTGGTTACCAGCTTGCTGGTAGAGCGCGGCTGCCTGTTGGTGTTGATTGTTATTGGCGAGCTTTAGCGCCTTAAGAATGACGCTATCGTTCTTTTTATCGACGTACATCTCGGCTCTCCATGATGCCGTTGGCTCTGCAGACCCCGTAGGATCTGCACCGCGAACAGCACCTGTCAGGCAACGAGAGCTTCGAGATCGGCGCGGATTGCGTCGATGCTGTCGGGACGCTCGATGATCTGAACGTCATAGATTGTGCAGGTGATGCCGCAGGGAGACTGCCATCCCCACCATTCGCGACGCTGCCCGGACAGGCTAACACGGCGAACCTTGTAACCGGCCCGACGAAGTACATTGGCGAAGGCATCGCGGTCGGCCTTGGCATCCTCATCGGTAGCGTAGGGGCGATGGGTAGCTGTGGCGGACCCGTTTAGACCGTAAGCGACGGAGAATGAAAACGTGTCGCGTGTAGCAATCGCGGTAGCGATCCGGCTGAAGGTCGTCATCGGGGGTCTCCTCGCTCGCTCAGTGCGGCTGGCGATGAGGGTACGTTACCAGAAGTAACGCGCAGCGCAAGCCCCGATCCAAAGAAAAGTTACCTCGGGTAACGCACTTGAACGATATGACATGGCTCCAAGCCGACCATTTAGCTCCTTGGGTCGGCGACAACCGACAGAACGTTCAGCAGAGGATGCCCATCTCGCCTAAGACGGTCGATCCATACCGCCTCGGAAACGTCCCAAATGCCATTCGCGTCGACGGTCTCTATGACAGGCAGTCTGGGCAGGCACTGCGCAATCCGGGTATGTACGGGAGAGAGGCTTTTTCCCAACCCCCTCTGAACCTCCTTAAGATGGTTGCGAAGCCGCTCCTGAATCGATGAACGAGTCTGGCCCACATAAATTAGGGCGCCCGTCATCGGATCCCGTAGGCTGTAAATGGTGCAGTGCGACGGCGCGGCCTTCTTCCGCCACGCCTTCGCCTTGCGGAGCTGAGAGCGGCGGCTCGGGATGTTGCCGGTGTTTTCCTGATCTTTTATGGTTGTAAACATTGTTGCGCCCCTGTCGGCTTCGACGAAGGATGGTTCCAAACCCGCCAGCTTGGAGCAAAACGTGAGAACCCGCCTGAGAAAAGCTCAAAGCGGGTTCTTCATGATAGCCGCTTTTGCGCGCGATGGTAGAGCCTATTTCTAGCTCGCTTTGCGCTGTTGGATGAACGCCTCGACCATAGCGGCTAAGGCTTTCTGCTCATCCGCCGTGACCTGCCCCATCACTTCGACGACACGAGCCTGCTCGTCAGTGAGCTGCCCATCGAAAGGCGTGCCGTCGCCAGTCAGTAGCCAGGTCCAATCCACGTTGAACTTGCGGGCAAAAAATATGGCTTGCTGGTGATCCATGGTGATCGTTTTGGATGAGCCCGGCGCCCTCTCGTATGCGCGGTAGGTTCCGTCCTTCATACCCATGGATTGAGCGGCCTCGGCCGCGGTGCCAGGGCCACCCCTGGCCCGGATCTGCCAATACATGCGCGCCCAGCGGAGGCGCTCATGCGTCTCGCTGGTTGTGGTCCATTTTGCTCTAAACCCATCATGCGCCATAAGACGGAAGTTACGGATAGTGACGTTACCCGGAGTGATTTTGTGCTTGCGGGGCCACGTTACTGATGGTAACGTCCCGGTCATGCTGAAGACCCCTTCCAAAATCATCATCGAGAAAGGCGGCCCTGCCGCCGTAGCTGCCTTGGTCGGCAGATCCTCTGGGGCGGTCCGCGTTTGGAAGTTTCGCGATGTCTTTCCGAGGGATGCTTGGCCCGAAATTGCGAAGGCCTTTCCTGAACTCACCCTGGACCGGCTGGTCGAAATAGAGAGTGCGACCCGCAAACCGAAGAAATCATCCCGCTGTCTCAATGGAGCCGCAGCATGACTTCCTTCTACGCTTTCGCCGATCAGTTCGGCTCCGTTCTCGCCCCGATCCTCGGCCTCGTCGTCTTGGTGTCCTGTCTTCTGGTCATCGGCGAGATCGCCACGCGCAAGAAGCGCCATGCCGATGCGCAGTTCCGGCGGTTCTTCGTCGATCCCGCTCAGCGCCGCGCCAGCCGTCAGAAGGTGATCTGATGCCGGCTTCTGCATCGTCGACCCGCCCAGAGGTGAAAACCTTTATCGATTCCCATGCTGAGGATTGTCGAAAGCGTCTGCGGATCGCTCTGCTGAGCAACACCGATAGCTCAGCTACTCTCGTATCTAAGCGTATGCTCATGAGCCAAGCTGAGCAGAGGCTCGTTTCGTTCTGGCATAGAGCCGGGTTCTCTCGACTCGATGCGATCCGCTTGGTCTGTGAGCCGTCGATGTATCGGGGCCGGGCATGAACGCGCCCCGCGTCTCTCCGGAGTTCTGGACTGGCCTTCAGATCGCCTTCACTGCCGAACTGATGGTCGTCTGTGTAGCCCTTGTCTCCGCCAAGCTTCTCGGATGGCTGTGATGGCATTACCAGCCTTGGAATGGCATACCTCTGCCCGAAAGATGCGGTTGGCCGGCGCTTCGATCAAACAGATTATGGAGGCTTTAGGCCGCCCTGAGAGCACAGTTTACCAAGCTGTTCGTGGTTATGACCCGCCTAAGACAAATGGTCCTGTAAGGGGGTTTATTCCCGTACCGAAGTGGGCGGCAAATGCTGGCCTATCAGAAGACTATCGCGACATGTTCGTCTATCAGGACGAGTTTGCCGCCGCCGCCCATTGCCGCGCTCTGAAGCGCGAGATGGGTGCTGGCCTGTGAACAGATACTCGCCCACGCCCTACACGATCGCAGGCTTGATCTGGCTCGCGGTCGGGCTGATCGGAGCGCTGTCGTGAGCGCGTGTCAGTCTCGCCGTGAGATTACGGCACGGTTGCCATACCGCGCCTGTCTGATGGTGAGCTTGTGCTTGCCGTTAGCGCCCGCTCCCGCCTGGGCATACGGCACCGTCGCCGTAGCCGATCGATCCTTTGTCTGCGTGAACACCCTTGCCGGGGCCTTCCCGCTCAGTTCGCCGACCTTGCCGGGCCTGACGAGCTTCTGTCCCGTCGCATCAACGACGGCCTGTGTATCTCCAAGAAGTTTCCACATCGCCAGTTGGCGTTCAGTGCCGTCCTCCATGACCGCAATCTCCTCTGCCATGTCCAAATCATGGCGAGGTCTGCGTGTCCGAACATCCACGATCCATGGACAAAGAATCCATGCCCGCTGTCACTGAAGACGACCTTGCGAAAGGCTGGGCTGCATCGCTCGAAGAGCGAGAGCAGCGCCGTAGCGGCCTGTCGCGCATCATGGCTCGCAAGAGAGTTGCGAACCGCATCGGTGTGTCGCCGGGCACGCTCGAAAACCTTCATCGCGACCGCATCAAGGGCGTGCGAGGATGGGTTCTTATGAAGCTTCGCGCTGCCGCGTTGGCTGATTTGCAGAGAGAGATCGAGGCGCACCAGCATGAGCTTGCGACGATTGCTCTCCATCCTGGCTGCGCTTTGGGCGGAGCGGTGGAAGAGGTGGCGAAGGGCCTCGCGCGGCTGAAGGCAGCGGCGCTGGAGTTGCGGTCGTGAGCGCCTTCCGTCCCGGTCAGCCCGTCCGTGTCCTGCTGAACGCCGTCAGCCGTCCCGGCGAAGTCGTCTGCATGATCGACGACGCGACAGTTCGTGTCCGCATCGCCAGCATCTCTCGGGATTACCCGGCTGACCTCGTCTCTGCGCTGCGGGCTGCGCCGAGCGGCGACCGATGGGCTGAACTCCATGGAGTTCGGGGATGAGCCTCCCTTCCGCCGGCTACAGTGAAGCCAAGATCACGAACACATCTGAGAAGCGTTTCGTTGAGCCATGGTCCGAGCGTAAGGCTAGGCGTGCTGATGAAGTGCGGCGAGCCGTACAGCAGGTGCGTGACGGGGCTAGCGAGCGGTATCTCAAGAGGCTTGAGCTTGATCTCGCAGAGGCTGATCTGCGTCGCAGAGCGCAGATGGAAGCCGAAGAGCGCCAGTCAATCCAACAGCAGGAACTGACGGCCGCCCAGAAGGAAGCCAAGATCCAGGCTCTTCTACGAACGGCAAGTGCGTCTTTGATGCCGCGTTGGAGGTCGATCATGCTTGATGTCGCCAAGGCACATGGTCTGCACTTCCATGACTTTGTCGGCAGATCACGGGTTCAGCGCATCGTCTTTGCCCGTCAGGAAGTGATGTGGCGGTTTAAGCACGAACTCGGTTGGTCGCTTCCCGAGATCGGCCGGCGGCTTGGAGGCCGAGATCACACGACCGTGCTTCACGGCGTGCGCCAGCATCAGCGTCGTATCGATTCATCAGGCGCGGGCTCACCAGCCCCCTGAACCCATCGTGGCGCGAGGCTGCTCCCGGCCCGCGATCTGACCCACGAAGCCGGGAGCACTGCACGCCAAGGAGCGGCGCACAATGTCAACTAACTCAATTGAGGCCGGCCACCTAATGGCCTTCATCGAGCGTGTAGAGCGACTTGAGAGCGACCTGAAGACCGTCTCTGACGAACGTAAAGACGTCTACGCAGAAGCACGTGGAACGGGCTATGATGTTAAGATCCTGAAAGAGATCGTGAAGATCCGCAAACAGGACCGCGATAAGAGGGCTGAGGAACAGGAAATCCTTGAACTCTACATGCAAGCTCTCGGGATGCAGCTCTGATGGCGCCCCGCACGGTGCTTGGTGTAGACATCGGCGCAACTGGTGCCCTGGCGTTGCTGTCTGACGACGGCGAACTCCTCCAAGTCGAGGACATGCCATGCCTGAACGATGGACCGGCTGGACGACGTGCCGTCAATGCCCCGCTTTTGTCGGCCATTCTCTGGAAATGGGCTCCGACAACAGCTTTTGTCGAGGGGGTCGGCGCTCGCCCTGGTGAGAGTTCGGTCGGGGCATTCGCATTCGGCCGAAGCCGTGGCGTCATCGAAGGCGTCCTCGCCGCGATGGACTGCCCCACCCGGATGATCGCGCCACAGACGTGGAAACGTGCTGTCGGCATCAAGCCTGGATCTGAGGGCGCGAAAGATGCCGCTCGCTCCGAAGCCATCCGCCGCTGGCCTGGGAAGGCCGAACTGTTCGCCCGCGTCAAAGACGACGGGAGGGCCGAATCCTGCCTCATCGCCGCCGCTGGTATCGCAAAGGGAGTTGCCCCGTGATCTATCCTACCCTCTCCATCCGCGCTGGCGCTCAGAAGGTCTACGAGATCCTTCGAGAGGTCGGCAAAGCCGGCGTCACAGCCGAGGACATCGCGACGCGGCTCAAGCTGGTCGGCGATCCCGTTCTCGTCCGCAAGCGCGTTCACGCGACGTTTACGGTGATCCGCTGCGCCACGCGGGATCACGAGATGACGGTCATCTCATCTGCACAGAACAAGCCGGGCGCGGTGTTCCGCCTCGCATCCACGAAACAGCCCGCAGAGCCCGCGCCAGAACCCTACAGGCTCGTTCGAGGCATCCGCGCCTATGACCATACTGTAGGCCCTGAATACGACTCCTGCGGGGCTCGCGTGAGCCTTCCGTACATCGCCTCGCTGCATGAGGTCCGCGCATGAGCCGGCTCGTCACCGATGACATGATCTCGGATGCGTTGGATTTTCTGGCCAAGTCGAGCCAGGAGGCTGCTGCAGCTAGGGGGATGCGGGTGCGCCGTGAGTTCATGCGGAAGCGTGCTCGCGCTCACCTCGTGAACCAAAGCGACGAGAAATCCGTCGCGGCCCGCGAGGCCTGGGCCGAAGACCACGACGACTATGCAGCCGCCTGTGAGGCTGAAGCCGAGGCGGTCGAAGCCGACGAGTTTCTTCGGGCAGAACGGAACAAGGCTGAGACGGTGATCCAGTGTTGGCAGACGGAAAACGCTAACCGTCGAGCGGGAGCAAGCTTCCGATGAGCGCTCTTGCTGAGGCCACGCACCATCTTCCGCAGATTGAGCCTGAAAGCCTACCCGAGTGGGCTGAGTGGCTGTTCCGGTTCGGCTGCGACACGGCGGATATAGCCGAGATCCTCGACGTTCCCGAGGCCGATGCGCAGCGCGCTCTCGATGAAGGGAGGGGAGCGCGATGAGCAAACGCAAGCGCATTTCCACGACCGAACGGCTGGCCATCCTCAAGCGCTTCAACGCGATCTGCCACATGTGCCTGCAGCCAATCCAGCCGGCGCAGCCGTGGGAGGTCAGTCACGAAACGCCTCTGGAGCTTGGCGGGGCCGATGACGCGAACAACTGGAAGCCGGCCCACAAAACCTGCCATCGCGAGCATACCGCGAAGGTCGACATCCCGAATATCGCTAAGGCTAAGCGTCGTGAGGCTGCCCATCTCGGCGCCCGTGCCGCAGCCGTGAAGACGATCCAGTCTGCCGGCTTCACCCCATCCACCAAGCGAAAGTCTCACCCTATGCCGAGCCTTCCGCCTAGGTCGCTGTATCAGGAGAGATCACAGTGAGCGCCCTCATTCGCCGCGCCACCGTCGATGAACTTGCCGCGCATCGCGGTACAGCTCTCCGCCTTTATGCCGAAGGGTTGGATACGCTCCAGCGAGCCCGCAAGGCTCACGCACTCGCCGCACCGCGCTCTCATATCACGGACTGGCCGGACGACATGGGACGCCGACTGCGGTGGGATGGGCCAGAGAAGATCGTCACCGAACTAACGGCCTCCGTTGATCGTGACATGTGGCGATACCTGATCGACGCGACCTCGCTCGGCTCAATGATGGATCGCGAAGAGCGGCAGCGGTTTGAGGTCTCTTTGAGAGACGCCCCGCCAGAGGCGACGCCGGAGTCGATGCTGGCGACGGTGGAGCGCCTGACGAGCGAAGCCGGAACGATTTTCATCCGAGGGCTCGTCAACGCTTTTGCCCGGTTCTGCCGCGACTACAAGTCGAACGACGGCTTCAAAATCGGCGAGCGTGTGGTCGTCGAGGGTGGAGTGACGTGGGACATTCACTTCGGCAAGTTCCGCCTGAACTACTACAAAGAACCCGATCTCATGGACCTCGACAGAGTTGTCCGGGTGCTCCATGGGCAGCCGGCGCCGACCTACGAAGTCGGGCTCTGTGCATCTCTGAGGACAGCCTTTGAGACTTTTGTCACGGCGGGCGGGCGGAAACCCGTCACCACGCTAGAGACCGATCACTGGCGCGCCCGTTGGTTCAAAAAGGGTACGCTGCACCTCGCCATTCGAGACGACGATGTCCGCCGTCGCGCAAACCGGATGATCGCGGAGCACTACGGGGAGGCCCTGCCCGAAGGACATGACGTCGCCAGGGGTAAGGCCGATCCGGAAGCGGCTGCCCAGCGCTACGACCACGACGACCGGGATTACTTCCCTACCCCGGCCAGTTTGGCTGCCGACCTGGTTCAGCGGGCTGAAATCGGTCCTGAAATGCGTGTGTTGGAGCCCAGCGCAGGACACGGCGCGATCGTGCGTGCCTTGGCCGGTTCAGCCTGCGAGGTCGTCGCGATTGAGATCGACGAGAGGCGCGAGGCACAGTTCAATCACGGTGAGGTCGCAAACTTTTTCGGCCCATATCGCAGCGACTTCCTGTGTTGGCCGGCCAACCCTGAGTTTGATCGGGTCGTGATGAACCCGCCGTTCTCACGGAATCAGGACGCGCTCCACATCCTGCATGCCCTGAAGTTTCTTGCGCCGGGTGGTCGTCTCGTCGCCCTTGCGGGCGCTGGCTTGAGCTTCCGCGCTGACCGCATCGCACAGGCCTGCCGGACAGCTATCGCGGCTTGGGGCGGCACTATCGAACCGCTGCCGAACGACAGCTTCGCTGAAAGCGGGACGCATGTGCGGACCGTCGTCATCACAGTTGACCGGCTGGGGGATCCCGCATGACCGACATCTCCCTTGAGACCCAAGCCCTTGCCGTTGAGAGCGCAGCGGTGAACCAGCGGTCTGCGGTCGAGCACCGAACCGAACTCGCAGCTCGGAGGCTGTGGAACGCGGATTTGTTGCCGGCCGATCGTCGGTACGCTGCAGAACTCGCCGCTGCCGCTGCCACGCTTCGGGAAGCCGTCAACCGCAGAGCCTCCCGTCTCTCTCAGACAGAGGGAGGGGAGAGATGAGTCAGTCTTTGGGCGTGGCGCGGGAGGCGCGGATCTCGCGTGTTAGCTTTTCATCCACGGCTTGTCGGATGAAGTCGGAGCGCCTTTTTGCCCCGACGACAGCGTCGATCGCATCCATGGTCGCTTGTGCGAGCCGGATGGTCGTCAGCTTCATCCCAAGCGGCTTGCGTCCCATTCGCCGGGGTGTGTCTGAAATCGCTAGGGCGGTCAACTTGTCCTCCGATCAGCGCTTGAAAGCGATAGCCGAAACAGCTATAAACGATACTCAATATAGCGCTTTGCTGCGGGGCAGTCCATGACCAACCCCTACCTCATCACTGGCCCTGCCCTTATCAGCTTTAGCGGTGGACGCACCTCCGGCTTCATGTTGAAGCAGATCCTCGACGCTCACGGCGGCGAGCTGCCGAACGACGTGCACGTAGCCTTTGCCAACACTGGGAAGGAACGGCCCGAGACGCTTCGCTTCGTCCACGAGTGCGGCGCGCGGTGGGGTATGCGGATTCACTGGCTGGAGTGGCGCGACGCCAAGCCCTGTTTCGAGGAAGTCGACTTCAACAGCGCCGCCCGAAACGGCGAACCCTTCGCCGCGCTGATCGCCAAGAAGGGTTATCTGCCGAACGCAGTCACTCGGTTCTGCACACAGGAGTTGAAGGTCCGCGCGATGCGCGACTTCGCCCGATCGCTCGGGTGGGAACGCTGGGTCAACGTCATCGGTCTTCGCTACGACGAGATGCTGCGCGTGTTCAAGGCGCTCGCTAGAAACGACGAAGCCAAGGAGCGGTTTACGGCCGCCATGCCGATGGCGAAGGCGCGACACATCCGTCAGGACGTCATGTCGTTCTGGGCGCAGCAGCCGTTCGATCTCGGCCTCAGATCCTACGAGGGAAATTGCGATCTCTGCTTTCTGAAGGCACGCGGCAAGCTGGAAGCTTTGATCCGTGAGACGCCCGGTGTCGCCGATTGGTGGTCTGAGCAAGAGCGCATCGTCACCGGACTCCGAGCCACGAGCGCCGGGGCTAAGTTCGTGACGGAATACAGCTACGGCGACCTTACGCGCCACGTCGCCCGATCGCCCTCGTTTTTCGACCAATCTGACGAAGACGACGAGCACGATGCCGAGTGCGGGCTTCACTGCGCTCCGATGGAGGCGGCATGACTGACACACGCACAAACGAAGAGCTGCTTCGGTGGCTGATAGTGCCGCTGATTGCAGGGTGTGACGCTAATCATCCTGACATGCTGGCCATTCGCGCCGCTGTCCTCGCCCGCATGACCCCAGGCTGGAAGCCAATCGCGAGCGCACCGCGCAACGGCGACAAGTTCTGGTGCCCCCGGCCCAACGGGAAAGAAATCCTGCTCGTTGAGCGCTTCGATAGCGTCGCTCTGCACTCGGGCATACCGAACGCGGTCATCCACGGCGCAACCGGCAAATGGTGGAAGCCAGCAGTTTGGATGCCCTACGAAGCTCTCGCCCCCTCCCCCTCTCAACAAGGGGAGAAGGCATGAGCGAGAGCTGTGGGACATGCTGGTTTGCCAGTCCGCAAGAGCCGGATTTGCCTGGTGACACAATCTGCCGCCGCCGAGCACCAACAATATACACGCTGAAAGGCATGGTGAATTGCGGCTGGCCTCCCGTGGACATGAGCCAGTGGTGTGGCGAGTGGAGCGGGACTGCTCCCGTCCGCGAAATCGCCCCCACCATCCCCAATGAAGGACCGCCCTGACATGAGGCTCTTCAACCGAAATAGCATCCCGCTTGAGGATTGTATCCTCGTCTGGGCACGGGGTCGCGGCGAGACGAACGCACTCGACCTATCCGAAGGGTTGGGCATCGGTGCAGGGGCAATCTATCCTGCCCTGTACCGGCTAGAGCAGCGTGGCGCGCTCACAAGCTGGATTGACGTACCGTCAATTTCAGGCAAGCCGGGACGCCGCCTATACTCGCTCGCCGCATCCCCCGCACAGACGGAGGAGATGAGATGAGCGCAGCGGCAGCAGCCTATGGGCCGCCTTATGTTTCAGAACCGACGCGCCTGTATTGGAAGGCGTGTGTCGATTCCGCATTCGCGCGAAAATACGCGGTCCCGGATTTCTGGGACGTGCGAAAGGCGCTCGGCTGGACAATGGACCAGAGCGTCGAAGCCTACGAGGAGCTTGAAGCTCACGGCTTCTGGACGCCCGGCATGGTCAGCGGCATCGAGGCCATAGCGACGGACAGCCTAGGATGTGTGCGCATCAGGCAGAGGCCAAAGCGGCGACCTAATCCTGTCGAATGGCAGGCGCTTCGCGAAGCAGTCTTTGAGCGTGACGACTACACCTGCACCTACTGCGGGAGCCGTGGCGGCATCCTGGAATGCGACCACGTCATACCGGTCGCAAAGGATGGCTCGCACGAGATGAGCAATCTCACGACCGCCTGCCGGCCCTGCAATCGATCAAAGCGGGACAAGCTTCTCTCACAATGGAGGCCAGGTCCCTGATGGCCCGCATTCGCTCGATCAAGCCCGAATTTCCTCAGTCAGAGTCAGTCGGCAAACTATCGCGAGACGCTCGCCTGCTTTTCATTCTGATCTGGACCCACGTCGATGATGAGGGAAGGTCTCGCGCGGCCTCGCGAATGCTCGCGAGCCTTCTGTTCCCCTACGATGACGATGCACCAAAGTGTGTCGGACATTGGCTCGACGAACTGGAGATCAACGGCTTCATACAGCGGTATGAGGTGGACGGCTCTCGTTACCTTCAGGTCGTCAATTGGCTCAAACATCAGAAGATTGACCACCCTTCTAAGAGCAAAATACCTCCTTTTAGCGATGGTGGCGGAAAACCTCGCGATCGTGTCGCGAAGCCTCGCGAAGATTCGCGAGACCTCGCGCCTGATCTAGGACCTAGGACCGAGGACCTAGGAAAGGAAGTTCCGTCTGCTGACGCAGACGGGCGCCCCGGCGCCGCTGAGCCGGATGGCAGGCAGTCTGGGTTTGGATTTGGTGGCGACGGCGGAAAGCCTCGTTTGGCCGTCCTGAACGGCGAGGTCTTAGCGCCAGAAGTCGAGGATCCTGAAAAGCACCTGTTCGAGATGGGCAAGGAGGTTCTTCTCCGGGGTCCGAACCCTGTCAAAAAAGGCGGCGGACTCATCGCCAGTCTGCTGCGGGCGCTCAACAACGACATCGCAAAAACGCAGGAATGCGTGGACCTCGCTTGGGGCAAACAAGACCCAGGTGAATACCTCGGCGCCTGCCTGAAAAAAGCGAAGAGCAGCCCTCCTGTTCGCGCTGCGCCTCAGAACTCTCGTCTCGCCGCTGCCGATAAGCTTCTGGATTATCTCCATGAACAGCGTCATTGAAGTTCGCGCCTCGGCTGGCCTGCCGAGCTACCTTCCGGCTCATGTCGACCGCGAGCTGCGGACCTGCGTCACCCGGCTCATACCGCCGATCACCGCCGGCCTTAGCCGCTACAGCATCGCGGCAGTGGATGCACCTAGCCCTAGCATGCGGCAGGCCCTGTCAATTCGCCGGGACAACATTGATCGATGGCTGGAGCCCGCTGGTCTGGCTGTGGCCGGCGAGTGCTACAAGAAGCTCGTCCTCAGCATGGCCGCGCCGAACCTCACGGATGCCGATGCCGCGAGAGAGATGTCGACCTTCGTCGATGCGACTAGCAAGTTGCCCCGGTTCGCACTGGAGGGCTCGTGCGATGCTTTCCTGACCGGTAAGCTCGGTGACGGAAAGTGGATGCCGAAGCCGGGCCAAATCTGCATTGAGGCCAGCAAGCGTGTGGCCGATCTTGCAAAGGAACGCCGCGAAATTCACGCGGTTCTGACGGCCGAGGTCAAAGAGCCAGAGGCTAACGCCAGCTACAAGGCACAGAACTTGGCAGAAGCGGCGGCGTTGGTCGCGGAAGGCCGATCAATGGAACAGGCCAGCCGAACTGGCCGCCTTACCCCGGAGCAGATTACTGAACAGAAGATCGCGGCACATGCAGCCGAACTGATGATCAAGTACGGCCAGCCAGACCCACGACCGATGCCCCCTCTCAGCCCCTACCTTCGCGACAAGCTCGGACTGAGAGACCCCGTCCCCACCACCTCCTCCGATGAGGCAGCGGCATGAGCGCTAACCTCTCCCCCATGATCGACGCGATGCTGGAGATGCGAGAGCGGTTGGTGCTGATGTGCGAGTCCTTCGGCGGCCCCTACGTGATTGAGGCCTGCGTTGTGGTCTTTCGCGG
>CAZZZQ010000012.1:0-18374 GCA_964658405.1 uncultured Sphingomonas sp. | reverse complement strand
CAGCCTGCTGCGCAACTTTGGGCGCGTCGATCTCCTGGCTACGCTGATTGCTGAACGCGCGGGACACTACCCAATCGGCCTGGTGGCCGTTCCGATGCCGATGGAGCAGGTCAGCAGCTGACTAAATCTTTTTGGAATCTCGGCTTCGATGTGCCACGACTTGGTCGGCTCCGGCGCCCTCGCGAACGGTCTCCTTCAGAGCTCCGTCGTCGTCTGGGCTCGGCGGGAACTTGATGCCTCAAGGTACTCCCGGCTGTAGCTCTTGATCTCCGGCTGGCCATGCTCTCCGCGCTCAATCTCGCAGCACAATCTCTGCAGCCGGGCGGCAAGCTCCGTCCGGAACACCGCCGTTTGCAAATGTCTGGGTTAGAAGAGACCACACTCCTGCAGCGCGTGGGTATCTATGCCGCCGCACTTCGAGGTAGCGTGGTGCATTACCTTTTGCTCCTCAATTGATAGGCTCGCCGCCCACGAGCCGGACGGCTCCAGAGTCGAGACGTTCCGGAGGATCCAAGTTGGGAGCTTATGGGACAGGGATGCTTAGTTGATGGGCAAATCCGAAGTACTCCATGCAGCTGAAAGAACAACAACGACTTCTGCCAGCGTACCTCTCTACCGGGTAACCAAGGTCGCCAATAGAGATGTCGGCTGTCAATGACGCGACTCAAAGTCAACATCTGCACCATTTATGAGGCATTATCAATACATTGCATCAAGCGTTTGTGCCAACCGACCTCTCATCCACAAAATTTCGATCTGTTTAGGTGTCAAAATTTTGGATTAGAGAGGTTCGTTGGCAATCTGTAGAACGAATCCTCCCTAAAACTCAGCCGGTTCGCCAGTATCGCGATGATTTGAGAGGTCGAGTGGCAGGAAAGAGAGAGGTCGGGTGGCAGTTTAGAGAGGTTGGATGGCAAATTGCGAGAGGTTAACTGGCAAAGCTTTTGAGAGGTCGGATGGCTCTACCCGAGAGGTTGGGTGGCAATGATAGAGAGGTGCGTTGGCAAACATATCGTCCTAAGATGTTTACTTTGAGTGACATCCGTGAGCCTACAGTACTTAAAGATGCTTAAAGTTTTTGCTTTTTCTTATAGTATTCATCCAAGCAACAACAGAGAACGATATGGCAAAAACTCCGATGCACAAAACAGAAAACCCAACAATCTTGTTGCCTGTTGATCCTGATCTCGTCCGCTTCGAAAAAAATCTCCTGCAGATTGGATTTTTCGGCGCAAATGACGCTCGTGACAAAAATAGGACCTCTCGTCGTATTGAGCAGGTTGTTTATCGAAATGGGCATAAAGTCCGGGTCGCTGCTGAATTTCGAGGTTCTGAACAGCTAGGGTTGCCATCTACGACCGATCGAGACAAATTTATTGCTTTGTTGAAGATCATTAGCGAGGAACGCCTGAAAACCGGCCGTATCGTCAATCCAGTCCGCTTTAGCGGATACCGGATGATTCAGGAACTAGGTCTCTCTAGGAATGGCGAAATTTATGAGGAGATTGTTCGGTGGGGAAAGCGCATGACAGATACGACAATCACCTCTGAGAAAGTTGTTTACCAGGCTGCAAAAAAATCATACTCAGACGAGACTCTGCACGTATTTCGATCCTTCAAGCGAACCGGGGAAAGTAATTTCACCGGAAGTGACCGTCAAGAACACTATGAGGTGATGTTGGAGGATTGGCTGCTTGAGAATCTGAATCAGCGCTATGTCATTCCTGAGGATTTCAACGCTTACAAGCTCTTGACTCGTCCCACGGCAAAAGGCATCTTCGGGAACCTACATCTTTGGTTCCATGCAAGCCAGGGGAAACAGGTGGAAAAGGATTATGCAGAACTCTGCAACCTTTTGAATGTCCAAGTTTATCCTCACCTCTCAAAGATCCGGTCTACTATGGGTCTTGCTCTCAATGAGTTGGTGAATATCAAATACTTAGAGAAGTGGGATGTGCAGAAGATGTCCAGCAAGGATGGATACAAGATAGTACTTCTCCCAGGGTCTGCATTGATGAGCGTCTTGCGTGAATCTCACTCGGAAGCTCGAGAGCGACCATTACCAGCTGAACTTTCACAGAACTCAGTATCCTCGGATAACGAGGCGATGCGCCTTCTAAAAAAACATGGCATTCTGCCGGCAAAGTGTTCGAAGCTTTTAGACCGTTTTGGGTTTGATTTGATATGCGACACGGTCGAATACCTCGAAACACAGATGACTCCTGGTAAACAAAAGGGTATTGAAAATCCAGCGGGTTTCATTATCTATTGTCTTGAGAAAGAGCTTCCTGTACCTGCGGGCTTTATCAGTAGCCGGCGCCGCGAGGAGATGCGTATTGCGGCGGAACGTGATCGCGAAAAAGAGGAGGCGCGTTATGCGTTAGAAATGGCTTTTATGGATTGGGTTGATGGAAGGCGCCAGCAGGCTCTTTCAGCTCGATATTCGCCAACCGAGCTTGAGCATCGGATCTCTGAAGTGGTTGAGTCTCGAGGAAGAAGCGACGCTCTTTTTAAGCGGGTTCCTGTTGCACAGCATCGGAATATAGCAAAGCAGATTATTGCAAAGGAAGTTCGTGACGCCTTAGTGCTTCCCTCTTTTGAGGAATGGCAGGCCCAAACCACTCAGATTGGTTTGTTCTCATAGAGCAATGCACAAAGAAAGTGCTAGTAGCTATATAGCATGTAGCGTTTAGCACGTGAGAGACGGTCAAAGCGCCTTAACCGTCTAAAGTGTCAACATATAAACTGTGGAATTACGTGCTTCTTTATTCTGTCTGTACGGGCCGAAGTGATATGAGTTGATTGATGCGCATTGGAGTTGGATCGAAGTTTGTTGCCTGGGCGTGCAGGTTACGGTTTGCCGGTAAGCGCCAGAGCCGTACAGTCGCCAATTGGTTCTCTCAGTGCTGCATTCCGACATGCTACGGGACGAACAAGAGCGTCCAAAAGCGAGTGACCTGATGGCCAATCCGATCGATCCGCATCTCAGGCCCGAGTCAAAGATCTTGGGGGTTTATCAGCGAGCGGCCACAGGGGCGCAAAACGGGCGCTCTGATCAGGCTCCGCGCGCTCCCAAAGTGATCTGACAACCAAGATCCACCTGGCGGCCAAGGAACTGGGCCTGCCCGCAGGCTTCCCTCCTCACGGGGGGCCAGCGCAACGACTCCACCTCGACCATCGATCTACTGGGTGAGCACAAAGGTGACTGCGTTCTGGCCGACAAGGATTACGAGAGCAACGCCATCTTCGCTCATATCGAGCGCGTTTACACAGTCGCCGATATTTCTCTCTCTCAAGCCGTGTCCAGTGATGCAAGCATGATCGGGAACTCTACCGCATGCGCAACTAGATTGAGCGCTGCTTCGCCACGCATTAAACATGCCCGTGCTTTACAACATGCTCTGAAAAGCTAAAACATAACTTCCAGGCCCTCGTCGCCACCGTGTGCGCTTGACTACACCTCAAGCTCGATCGTGCTGAGCAGTTGCTATATAGAGTATAGAAAGTAAGTATACTATATAGGCACTACATATATAATAGACAGCAGCTAGATAGCTTGATTGAATAGTAAAGTTCAGTACGAGGAAGTGAGGTAGAAATCCAAGAAAAGATTAAGAAATAATCAAGACAAAGACACCAGCTCGCAGTCGCTATATATGTGCTATATTGTTTTCTATGTATTAGCTATACAGCAATCGCTCGCTTGAAGCAGCAGAAAGAGTACCCATGCCGGTCATTGCGGTCTCGAATCCAAAAGGGGGGGCTGGGAAGAGCACGACAACCCTTCTTCTTGCCACTTACTTATCTCAGAATGGTGCGTCAGTTTGCGTACTAGATGCTGATCCGAACCAGCCAATCTTGGACTGGAAAATAAATGGAACCTCTAAAACAAACCTAAAAATCATCGGGGGAGTCAAGGAATCAAATCTGATGGAAATCCTTGACGCCCAGCACGAACAGTTCGTTTTTATAGATTTGGAAGGTACTGCAAGTGTCCTCGTATCGCGATCAATTGCAATGGCTGACTTCGTGATCATTCCGGTCCAAGCGAGCGCTGTTGATGTACGACAAGCCGGCAAAGCCATCCGCGCGGTGAAGGATGAGGAAAAGGTCGCGCAACGCTCAAACATCTACCGGACAATCCCGTATAGAGTCCTCATGACTCGCACACCAGCCCCAGGAGCCCCGGTTTCCTCTGTGCAACGCCAGCTAGAGGCCGAGCTGACAGACGCAAAGGTTCCGAGATTCCGCACCAACCTCGCAGAACGTCTAGCGTATAAAGCCGTTTTCGTAGAGAGGCTGACTCTAGCGGAGTTGGGTGAGCACAAAGTTGGAAACTTAGAAGCGGCGTACCAGAATATTCACGAACTCGTTGAAGAGTTGATTTTGGAACTTCGAGAAATCGACAGAAAGCGGTATCCAGATGAGCGGTAAATTTGGCCTTACGAATGGTTCTGAAGAAGACTCCACGGCAACAGGGGACAAGATCGATCTCTCAGGATTTGAACCGGTTAAGAAGAGATTTCCGGTAAACCTGGCTGAAATTGACGCTGCTGCGGCTCCTCACGGATTTATAAGCCGGGAAGTTCCCCCCTCGGCACCAAAGGTTATTCCGCCCACTCGTCGCCGTCGTATAGGCACGGCTGAACCAGCGAGACAATTAGCAGTGCGACTCTCAGAGTCAGAATATCTCAGGTTTCTAAGATATGCAGACCGATATCAGCTCACGTACCACGACGCAATTCAGAAGCTACTTGACGATGCTGGGCAATAACCCTCGCTCACAGCAAACAAACTTACAGTACAACAACTCTCCTATCGTCACGGCAGATCAAAGACTTCGTAAGCTGCAGCCAGCTTGTCTCCGTCGTTCTCAATTACTCGGGCAAGAGTATACATTGCCCCGGCAAGCTCCTCAATTGTTTTAAAGGTCACAGTCATCTGACCCGGCACAAAGTGGATGTTAAGGGGCAGCAGATCGAGCGAAATGGGCTCGCGATCGTGCGGTACTAACGTACGCAGCTTCCGTGGGGAAGTTTTAGCCTTTTCGCTGAGAATCTGCATAAAGAGCAGAGGCACATCTTCGGCTTCACGAACACGGTCAAGGAAGCCGGCAAGTATCTCGCGATCAATCAGTCGCGAGGTGCCAACTCGTACCGTTGGAAACAGTTCGATTAGTTTCTGGACGGCCCGCGGTTGTAGCTGGAAGAGTTTCTCGAGGTCCCGGCGGTCATAGTGAGACCGTTGAGAGTTCGCCACTGCGCGAGCGATCTCGTGGAGACGTGGGAGCCAAGATACGGTTCTGGGCACGGGCAAAACCTCAATCTTTATCGTAATCTACAACAATTTAAAACATAGGGAATGACTGCGCGATCACGCATTATTGCAATACCCTCAACACTGTTCATCCGCGATAGAGGCGTTGCCGGCGTGAAGGGAACGAATGAGGAACGGACTCCTTTCCGGGGATAGGGACGAAGACTACTTCGGTTCGACAAGAAAAGGAAACGTCTTGAGTCTGACCAACGCCCGGACGATCCCACGCCCGATTGTTCTGGCCGCCGTCCTGGTCGCCCACTCTGGCGCAATTACGCAAACGCACGTGATGCTTTGTTCTCATTCGCTGCCAGCCAACCTCTCGCCCACCCTCTACTGAACGGAGTCCCCGGCGAGCCTCGTGGCCCTTGCGCCTTCGACTAAAAACGTCTGGTTTGCAGCGATCCATAGGATGGTAATTGGACCGCAGAAGGAATGGGATGCTCGACGTCGAGGATGGCCAGCAGCTGACCTTGATCTCAACCATTAGCGGTTGGGGAAGCGGCTGGGGAACTGGCTGACCCGTGACTAGTTCAAGAAGTTTGCCGTCTTTGACAGACCGGCCGACGCTCAAGGTAAGGGCGACTGAGCAATTCTTGCACGCCTGGTCGGTTGCGTTTCGCCGACCAGAACTTGCGAAGCTTGAAGTCGAGACCATCCCGCAGTAGGTGGCCGGTAGGTGCTGGCCGTTCTCGAAGATAAGGGCTCCGAGAATGAAGGGATCGTCGCCGCGCCCATACGGTCAACAAGGGGATCGACACTCAACGGGAAGCTGCCGGCATCGAGAAGTGCTGGCTGCTCGTCCGGAGCGGCAAGCGTAGATGAGCCGAGGTGCGACACCGAGCGACTGGGCTATCTGTCCGATCGTCGAGCAAACGGCGAAAGAGATCGGCTATCAAGCGCTTCTGAGCGCGCGAGCGGGTGCGAGTCATTATCGCTCAGATGGGATAGGCAATTCTGCGATGAGTGTCCACATGGTAGGTCTCATGGGCGCAGAAAAGCCGTTTTGTTCAGCCAGATGCGAATAGATGCGGAACGAGCAGGTGTCCAGAAGATCAGAATTGTAGCCCCTGAAAAGCGATTCATTCCTGCGATTCTGGCGCCGCAGCTTCGGCTGGTATTGCTTTGGCTTAGCCCTGTTGACGCGGCAAAGAAACCTCGCTACCGGAGGCCTTGAGCATTGACCGGTGTCGCGAAAAGTCCAAAGCTAACCACAGCGTTATGAAGTCAATCTGAACTTTGAACAAAAGCTTGTCTTGACGACGACAGAGATCTTAAACGAGATCTGACGTCTCTCCTGGAACAAGTCGGTGCTGCGGCGAAGAGCGGCGGAAAAACTGTTGTGCTCTTCATCAATGAGTTGCAGTATCTCAGAGAAGATTAGTCGGCTTCACGCGTTGTCCCACTTTGGGTCAATCGGGAAACACCGACGCTTGGAACACCCTGACCACAGAGGTAACACTCAAAACCCCATCAGGCATTTACTGCATGAGAGGTGTTCCAGGTTGTGTTCACGGGAGCTTGTTGATGGTGGATACTAGGCGTACGAGGTTTGATCTGTGAGAGTGGGAAATTCAGGATCGAGCGGAATGTTGTCAGACAGCGCGGTCGCCGCAACACGAAGAGAATTCCTGGGAGGCGTTATTGGGAATTTGTCGACGACGAGCAAGACACGGGCTGCGTTCGGTCTACAGAGGCTAGACTTGCGACCGTCGGAGAAGACGTTAGTGGTTCCTTTCGGGGGTGGAGCACGAGATGAAGAAACTTTCGCTGAGGATGGCCAGGAAAAACATTCCCAACCTTTTGCACACGCTCCTGCCGCAAGGTACATTCTTCAGCTACATGGTAAATGCGGGCATCCTGGGCCACGATGTTGCGAACGCGAGTATCGTGACAGGAACTTTGCCAGAACGGCAGAGGGAGATGCGATTGCTAAACGGAGTTGCTTCATCCAAAAAGACGGGAGTCTTCACAACTAGGACGATGGAAAAAAACTACGCTTCAGGGGTGAATTCCGCGCCTACCTTTGAAGCGCTGCTAACGAGTGGAGGATGATGATGAAACGCAGAGACTTTCTTATTCAGACGGCCGTGGTCGCGGCTGCCCCTGCCTTCCGGACTGCGGGGGCCTTCGTACCATTGCGAAGGGAATCGTCCTCCCAGCTGGAGTCTGCAAAACTTATCTGGTCGGCCCAGCAGGTTCCATCTCCACTGCTCGTAGAAGGGAGTTCCAGAGACCTCTCGGCTACCCCAGATGGAGTGCCCCTCGGTCCAACGCCTGATCTCCATAGCGTCTTCGCTAGAGAAGTCACGTTGAATGCGACGCCCAGCCACGCGATCCTGCATTTGTTCACGTTTACGCGCTATCGCCTTTACGTAAATGGAACGTACGTCGGCCGTGGCCCATGCCGGTATCAAAACCAACGGCCCGAATATGACAGCCGTGACATCACCTTGTTCCTCCATCCGGGAAAAAATATCCTGACAGTCCTGGCGCACCGGGACGATCCCACAGGACGGATCATGCGGCACGATCCCGGCTTCATTGCCAGCCTTCAAATTAAGAACGGGACAAAGATGCAGATCATCGATACCGACTCATCCTGGCTTTCGACGCCGGAGCGTTCTTTCGGATCTCGTTCCAAGGCTTGGGGTTCGATCGAAGAACATATCGATGCCCGTAGGGGTTTTGACTGGACACAACCAAACCTGGCTCTGCCTATCTGGCAACCGTCAGTGATCGTCCCTGGCGGTGGAGAGTTGACCTTCTATCCACGCAGCAGTCCACTTCAGAGTGAAACGGAACGGGTCTGGACCTCTGATGCACCCGTCTTTCCAATCGATCTCGTTGCTGGGAGCGAACTTTCGCTGAAGCTTCCTGAGATTGTGCAGGCCTTTCATCTCGTTGAGATGGAGGCGGAAGAAGGCAGCGTACTTGAGGTGGCCTACCGATTGCCGCACGGTGACGGAAGCGGGAACAATACCTACGCCGCACGCTCTGGATTGCAAACGTATATGGGGGGTGATACTTTTGCTTTCCGCGAACTTCGACTTAGTTTGAAATCGGGAAGCATTCGACTCAAGCGCGCAGCGGCGTTCGAGGTGCGGTATCCCTTCCAGCTCGTGGCATCTTTCGCAAGCAGTGATCCCTTTCTCAATCAACTATGGGAGATATGCGCAAGATCTCTTGAAGTGCTCAGCGAGGATTCCTACGTGGATTGCTCCGATCGTGAACGCGTCGAATGGACTGACGACAGCCCGCCAGCCTTCGACTGTACAAAAGTGATGATGCGCGGTCCAGACGAAGATGGAAACGCGCACTGGGCTGATGCCCGCCTGCTGCGTGGTCTTTTACGGCGTATAGCGCTCACCCAGCAGGCCGACGGTCAGCTCAAAGCTCATAGTTGCTCTGAACGCTTCGATACTCACGCGATCATGGAAGACCGCTCCTGCGACTGGGTTGTGCTACTAAGAGAGTATTTTGAGAGCACTGGCGACACCGAACTCACACGAGAGCTATGGCCGACCCTCACCCGGCTACTTGACTGGTACCGGAAGCGACGCACTGATCGAGGACTAATCCTCGCGCGGGAATGGGAGGTCTGGGACAATCCCTTGCGGTATGAGGTATGCGAGGGTACGGGCCTCAATGCCATGCTGTATCGGGCGCTGGTCGACGCTTCAATACTTGCGGCTAGTATTGGCAGTCGGAGAGATGCGACCGCCTTCGCGGAGGAAGCGAACCGCCTCCAAGCTGACTTTGATCAATTGCTATGGAATGATCAGGAGGGTGCTTATGACAGTGCCCTTTTTGGGCCCAACTCTGTTATTCGTCCTCAGATGGGCCAAGCTTTCCCCGGTACGATTACGGATGGACGTTTTCATCCCACCGCACAGGCAAATCTGTTTGCTATCTACTCCGGTATAGTCCCACCGCAGCGCCAAACTTCCGTTCGGAAATGGGTTTTGGACCACCTGCAGGATATCCGCGAACCTATGTCCTACTACTACCTCTTCAAAATGCTGTACGGGATGGAAGACAACCAGCAGGATTCTCATGTACTGACGCTAATGAAGGCGGCATGGGCGAATCAAGTTAATTCCGACTGGCAGACAACATGGGAAGAAATTGAGGATGGAGGCGGGTCGAAAATTCACATCTATGGGATGCACCCCGGCTACTTCCTAACGTCGTATGTGCTCGGTGCGCGTCGCGACGGTCCGTCGAAGGACCGTATGATCCTGATCGAGCCGCGCTTTTCGGGACTAATGTGGGCGAACGGTGTGTGCGTCACTGAATTTGGCCCTGTCGCCATGGACTGGAAGTTGAACGCAACTGGATCACCGGCTATCGACTGCACGCTTCCTTCGAGGGTGCAGGCAAGACTTCGTCTCCGCGAGCGTGGAAACAGCCTTCTCGAAGTTAACGGCAAACCTATATCTGCTCGCTCCGTCGGCGGTTGGATAGAGACACGTCTTGAGCCTGGCAGAAATGTAATAAGGTTTTTACCTTCTAATTAGCTCTCTCAAGCGGATAGACCGAACTCTGACATCTATGACGAATGCAGTGGATTAGGAATTAGTTGCGGTGCGGAAGATGATTCTCCGCCTAATATGAGCGCCTCTCCGCTGGAAGATTCACCTGTGTTCCTCAACTCCAAGAAGGGCTCGGTGCTCCAATCTAGACGCTTGGCCTGGCATCGACAGCGTTTCCGAAAGGGTGTACCTGCTTTTTGAGTTGTCAAAGCGCTGGGCAGAGTGTATCGGGACAAGCAAAGTGCGGTCCGTTCCTCGGCGCGGGTATCTGGTGGAATATCTCTGGCTGATGGCGCTCGCGACCACGCTCTAAGTCAATAATCTTCCCTTTAGCTCAGGGTTGCTACAACAATGTCAAAACATTACGCCGTCGCTTCGATGCGCACCAGAGTTGGACGAGGGTTTGTTGACTGGGCGTGCGAGTTGCGGCTTACCTCTAGGCGGCGGATCACCGTACATTCGTTAACGGCGTTCTCTAAGTGCTGCGTTCTGGAGTGCTACGGGACGAACGAGAGTGTCCATAAACGCACTACCTGACGGCGAACCCGAACAATCAGTATCTAAGGATCGATTCACGATTGTGCGGGCTCATCAGCAAGCGGCCATGGGGCGCAAAGAGGGAACTCCGATCAGGCTCTGCGCGCTCCCTTGGAGGTCTGACGACCATGGTTTACCTGCTGGCCAATGAAATCAGCCCCTCCGCAGGCCTCTTCCTCTTCGTCAGCCAGCGCAACGACTGCACCTCGGCCATCGCTTCTCTGGATGAGCACAAGGCGACTGCGTGCTGGCCGACAAGGGCTACGATAGCACTGCCATTCTCGCTCACATCGACCGCGTTGGTACATTCGTCGTTACTCGCTCTCAAGCCGCGCCCAGCAATGCACGCATGACCGGGAACTCTACCGGTAACGCCACCAGATCGAGCGCTCTTCGTATCGCTCCAACCCCTCCCCATATGACAATACTTCGAAGATTTCAAGCAAGACCTTCAGCCCTTGTCGCCACCGCGCACTCTCGGCTGGGACTTAAGCTCCAGGCAGACATTTAACTGCTATATGGTATATAGCAGCTATATATGTGTAGTAAGGATGTTATATTATATTTGCGAGTTTCATCGGTGGCTTTGTCACATTCGTAGTATTCAATGTCATTTTCAATTCGCCAGCCGTTATCAGTTCCGCGCCAAAGCAATGCTTGGTCGATCGAGAGAAAGTTCGACAATTCGAGCCAGATGGGGCATGAAGCACGAGCTATTGCAGCATGCCACTGGCCCAGCTCTTCACGATTGTCTGCAGAGACGTTGCCTCCGCCGGGACCGACAACGTCAAACTTTATGAAGTCTATTCCCCACGATTCAAAGCGCTTCACTTGGGATGGAATGTATGCGGTAGCCGTTGGTTTGGTAAGGTCGATCCGGTAGCAGTTGCGCCTTGTGCTACCAGCTTGGGACGTGTCCGTGACATCACGAATATGAAAATAGGGCCCGAAATGATCGGGTTCTCACGAGAAAGCTTGTCGCTGATGCCGGGATTGAGATAAGGCCGAAGAACAGGTGGTGCTGATGCATGTATTTTGCCATGCCGTTCATGCCGCTGGGAAAGCGATCGAGGTTTGGTTTGGGGATGCCATGATCATCAAAATCATTGGACCACCCGTCATCGATGTTGACGTAGTGATACCCGTAGTTGTGGAGTCCATTGGCTATTAGGGCATCAGCCTGCGCTTTGACGGCCGCTTCTGTTGGGTGATCCCGATAGATGCTCCACGAGCTCCAGCCCATATAGGGGTGCTGTGCGAAGCGAGCCACGGCGGAGCCTGGCAAATTGGGGGCCGCCAAAGTAGCTTGACCTAAAAACAAAGCTAGGAGCAGCAGAACTGCAGCATTATGGTTCCGGCGGGAAAGACCCAATGAGCTCTTGGTCACTACACAGGCTTGCGGATATAATGGCCGATTTCGCTCGAGAATCACTTAGTAGTCTCGAATCCTAGATTGGCTTATCTTAAACAGTCGGTAAGAAGGCAACGACTTATCTCACCGAGCAAACACTTAGTGCAGGTTCAGAAATTCAGTCCTATTTAGATATTCTTCACTCTATTATGAGTCAGCAACCACCAGTCAATCTCTGGACAGATCATCGAGTTTATTGCTGGTGTGTACCGCGGGGATTTATTTCTTAGAGGATTCGAAGGTCATCGAAGCTCCGTTATGCATAAAGCATTTGTTTAGTTGTCAAACCAAGCGAAACATTCAGATGTCACCACTTGGCATAGGATTTCCTGAAACCGTTGAAGTGGACGGGTTCATCTTGAAACCCGTGATCTTCAAGGTGTATGGGCTGACATCAAAAGCAGAATTTAACAGCTTAATTCTTAGGCCATTGGAATTATGTGTAAAAGTGAGACGCTCGTCGCTGCCCAGCTTGGTAACCGACTCGACATTTCCTGGCGGTGCCAGACCTATCGCTAACGACGGAATTAAGACCTCAGACGTAGGCGCTGTGTCCAGAACGATGGCATATAACGTGTCATTTTTCACGGTGAAGTGGATCCGCCGCTTGCCCGCTTCCTTGAACCTGGTCCAAGAATGGGTGTCGTAGATCGCCTCGCCATTGACTGCCAGCCATTTGCCGATACCGAGCAGAGTGTTCTGCTGTTCCTGCGGAATGGTGCCGTCAGCCATTGGGGAGACATTAAGCAACAGGTTCCCGTTTTTGCTCACGGTTTCCACCAAGTACCCAATCGTCTCAATCGTAGTGTGCGTGCGCCCTTCCGTGGTGTACCCCCAACTGCTGCTGATGGAGCGGTCTACTTCCCAGGAGCCCGTCCGGATGCCGGGGGGGGGCGCCTTCGAAGTCGATGATGGAACCAATGGTCTCGGTGTTCCTGCCAGTAGGGGAGAATGCGGCTTTCTTGGTTGTGAAAGAGACTTCCTTACCCCAACTGCTCGCGCGGTTGTAGTAGTAGGCCGCAATGCTCAGCTTCAAAGGGTCGAGGTAGCGCTGGTCGATGCCATTGTCAAAGTACATCAAGTCAGGCTGGTATTTGTCGATCAACTCGACGTTGCGCTCATACCAATTAACAAGGAATTTTTCGCAGGCGGCATCGCTGCGGTCAATAACGTTATAGAAATCTGCCCACTTGGGATCGTAAAGGTCGGTCTTTTCTGATTTCATTCTGTCGGCGAGTTCTGCAGGTGGGTTGATGAACTGAAAGTTCTCGATTCCGTGATTGGCGACTCCGAACTTCATGTCTCGCTTTCGCACCGCGTACGCCAATTCGCCGATCACATCGCGCCTTGGCCCCATATGCATCGAGTTGTACGGAGTCACTGTGCTATCCCACATGGCAAAGTTGTCGTGGTGCTGCGCTCCCGGGACTACGTATCGTGCACCCGCTTTCTTGTATAGCTCTGCCCAAGCTTCCGGATCAAACTTCTCTGCTTTGAACATTGTAATGAAATCCTTGTAGCCGAACTTATCTGGCGGGCCGAAGTTGGCCGTATGCCAGGCGACAAAACTGTCGCGATTGTTCATCGCTTTCAGCGTGCTGTCTTTTCCGCCGGCATACATGAATTTTTCGTACCACTCGCTTCCATGTGCCGGAATAGAGAAGAGACCAAAATGGCTGAAGATGCCAAACTTCGCACCGTTGTACCACTGCGGTACTTTGTAGTTTTGCTTTAGAGAGTTCCAGGTAGGCTCGATTGGTCCGCGGGCCATCTTCACATTGATCTGCTTCATTGCAGTCTTCACGACGTGGATATTTGTTTCGGGAGCCATGTCAAAACCCATCGAGTTTCCGCCTTCACCCGCCTCCTGCGCCAGCCTCGGAGAAGTCTGACCGATTGACCATTTGTCTCTCCGAACGGATAAGCGTGAGCATCAGGCACGATTCTGGAGGCAGCTGCGAGCAACGACGATTGGGCTAGAAAACGGCGTCTAGATATCAGCATATGAAAAGCTTATCCCCGCATTTGTACCGTTCCTAAAAATGCTACTGGTGACACAGATAGCGATCTCCAGAGGAAATGTTTTCTAGTAGCTAGATGCACCCCAAGTTGTCCATTCTCTGTGCCGTGAAGGAGGGCTCCGCGGTCTTTCTCAATTGAACCGCCAAACGCAGTAAGTTAGAAGGTGGCCTTTACGCCAAGACGCATGTAGCGCTCATCGGTCGTTCGGCTACCCGGTGAAGTGGATGTAATCGTCCCGAAACCGCCAGACGAAATATTGCCATTCGGGTTGGAGAAGTGCGGCGTATTCGAGGCGTTGAAGACTTCTACCCTACCTTGCAGCGTGAAGCGATCACGAAGATGAAAACTTCGAAAAATTCCAAAATCCGCGTTTGCAAAGCCGGGCCCGCGAACTGAGTCGAAGGCAGCCGTGCCAAAGCGAGGCTGGCTCACAGCAGCGAAAGCCGATATATCGAAATACGGACTAGTGCCAACGCCATGCAGAATAGCAACCTGGGACTTCACCTGGTCTGCGCGCTGCTGGCTCCCGGGAGCATTCAATGACGTTCCATCCGCGGTGATGGAGAATGGCGCTCCAGAATAAAAACTAATGATTGTATTGAGTTGGAAGCCGCCCAGCATCGCAGCGCCGATGCCATGGTTCAGAAACATCTTGTGCGGCCCGAAGGGCAGATCAGCAAGTCCGCTGATCTGTACGTTCTGTGGGCGATCACCAGGTTGTAAGGCGCGATTCAATGAGTAATACTGCGGGATCGGAATGGAAGGCTGCCCATCGGCATTTGCGTCGCAGCAAAGACCAAACCATTTTGACCATGTGTAAGACACTCCAAGCTGATAACCGGCGGAGAAGCGATGCTCTAGCGTGGCCTGTAACGAGTTATAGTGCATGCTCTCAAACGGTTCGATGAAGGTGACTTGGCCGGTAATGCCACTCGCCAGGCTTCCGTTGTTGAAGGGCTGGCTTGCGGAGCCTCCACCGACCTGCCCATAGTTGGCGTTATAGCGTGTGTGCTGGTGCACGGAGTGTGAACCGACGAAGCCGATCTGCCCCAGCCAGCCTTTACCGAAGTCTTGTTCAACGGTGCCATTGAAGGACTCAACATAGCCGCGAACGAAGTTTGTTGGAGCGGTGACGAATGCAACCCCAGCTGGCAGCGGAAGAACGCCGCTTGTAATGTCCACAGACTGCAGCACGGGAATGCCTTGCGCCAGTGTGGACGCGGCCGTGTAAGAGTTTGCGCCGGAATAGCTACCAGTAAGCGTGTTTGGGTAGTTGTAGAGCCCATCGCGATACATGTTGATCTGCTCTGGCACAAGACTGAAGCCGGCACGGACGACTGTGGTTGTGGTGGGCCGATAGGCGATACCGAGCCGCGGAGAGAACAGTGTCTTTTGAACCGAGATGCCGCAGTCCTTTGGGTTGGAGCCTTTGCCGCAGATGCGGTACTGCCTGGTGGGTACGTCGAAATACTCGATGCCGCGGTCGGCGCGAGTAGGGACGGGATAGTAGTCCCAACGGGTGCCGTAGGAGACAGTCAGCTTTGAGCTCAGCTGCCATTGGTCACTCACATAGGGGCTGAATTGCCAAGTTCGCAGGGTTACGTTCGGCACACTCTGCACGCTGTTGGTATCGTTTTGCGGAAGACCGAGGAGAAAGTCGGCAAAGCTGTTGTACTGGTTCGCAGCAGCGCCGCCGTTCAACGAAGTGATGCCACCTGTAAACGAGAATGCAGTGGGCGAGACCTCGATATGATTCATATGCTGCTGACTTACATCGATCCCGAACCGCACATTATGCCTGCCTTTTGTCCAGGTTGCGTTGCCTGTGTATTGAAAGACCGGATCGTTATACACCAGTGCGGGATAGGCATAACCATAGCCACTATAGCTGCTGACGTTGAACTGCGGCAGACCGCCTGCCTCGGGAAGCATCCCCAGGTTGGTGCCCGGAATTCCCAGTACATCTGAACCATAGCGCTGGCTGGTGTTAGGCGGGGAGAGGTTCTGGCTGGAGTGGGTGAGGCCAAAGAGTGCGTCCGCAACAAAGTGCGGTGTGATTACATATGTTACAGAGGCAGAAATGGCGTAGATATTGCCGTTCTGAAAGGCATTGTTTCCGCCACTGAGAACGGGGCCGAAGATCGTGGCCTGCGTAACGTTGTACGGATAGTCGCTGTACCGCACAAACATGTTCAACTTCTTCGAGGCATTCCATTGGAACTTCGTATCGATCTTCTGGAGCTTGTAGTAGCTTGGCGTATTCACATAGTAGTTATTGGCGACGCCGGGCAGGTTTTGCTGTGGAATTAGAGTTACAAGCTTTTGAGTAATGGGGCTAATACGTGCAGGGGGAATTTGATTGCCGTCAAAGGCGCTGCGCCCTGTCCCATCTGCATTGCCAGTGCTGGGATCGTAGATTGGCGTAGTCGATCCGGAGAGATCGCCCGCACGAATAGCAGCTGTAGGCACAGTCGCGATATTGGTGTTGCCTTGGTGCAGGAAGTCTCCCTCATAGCTTCCGAAAAAGAACAGCTTATTCTTGAAGATGGGGCCGCCTACCGTGCCGCCAGCGTCGTTATCGATCAGTTTGGGTAGAGAGGTTCCGCTCGGCAAAAAGTACGGCCGGGCCTTTAGCAGGTTGTCGATGTGATAGAGGTACACCGAGCCGTGCAGGTTGTTGGTTCCGGTCTTAATCTGCACGTTAACGGCAGCACCATTGACCATGCCCTGGTCGGCATCGGCGCTGCCTGTCACCACGCTGACGGTCTGGATAGCGTCAGTCGACGGCACGGCGGTGGAGTAGAACTGCACCCATGGGTTGGTCGCGCTCACGCCATCCACACGGACGTTGGTTCCACTAGCGCTGGTGCCATTAGCCTGGATCACCATGGACCGCATGGGGTTGTTCGTGCCGCCCGCGCTGGCCGCTGGCGGAGCAACACCTGGCATCAGGCCAATCAGACCCTGGTAGGTTCGGGTCGGCTGTGGAAGCTCCTCGAGGCTCTGGTTTGTGACCTCATGGCTTACGTCCGCGCGGTCTGCCTGCAGTTCGGCGGCATTCGCATTGACGGTGATGGTCTGGGTCTCGGAGCCTGGGTTAAGCGCCGCGTCAACGCGCACAGTTGTATTGACGCGGACGTCGACGCTGGTGGCCGCGAAGGTGGAGAAGCCTGTCTTTGAAATGGACACTTTATAAGTGCCGGCGGGAACGGTGGAAAGGGTGTAACCACCATTGCCGTTGGTATGCGCAACGCGTGTATCGTTGGTCTCTAGTTGAATGACGGTGACAGTGGCCTCGGGTATCACGGCTCCGGAGGAGTCTGAGATGCTGCCGACGATAGACCCATACAGAGTTTGCGCCTGCGTTCTGTTGCCCATCATTAGGATGACCACGATCTGGCACGCGAAAATTAGAAAAGAATTGCGCCCAGCAGTCCAAAGCGTGTGCGAACCAGCGAAAAGGGAAGATGCCTTCTTCATTGCGCCTCCGGAATGTGCGAATTATCCGTAAAACATTGGTCGTACCGCCTCTGTCGGGCGTGGCATAGACAGGTTGCTTGCAAAAAATAATGCCGCCAGATGACCATCGAAACATACGGAAGTTGAAAGAGAAATGTCGAGCATTTAACGCTAACTGTATCGAGAAAAGATCCAGACACTCTTGATTCGTGTCTTACGCCTGATGCGATCGGGGTTTTTACTGCGTATATATTTGAAGAAAGACCGAATCGCTGCGAGTCCTCTGACGAGCCAGCGCTGGCCCAGAGTCGGCATACCTATGTCTTCCCCAACTCAACCGCATGCTTGCGGATAACTTTGAGGCCATCTTTGTTCGGGGTAGAAAGTAGTGAGGTGCTACAAAGTTCAAAGACTATCGTGATTGCCTTGGTTCCAACCGATGCAGCTTATTTTCTAGGATGAGTAAGAAGCTTCTATGATCCAATCCCCGCCAACAATTAGCCGATACAACGTTGGCTTTCGAAAGATCGGAATGAGCCTGTAATAGGCTTACGACTCTCATGCTCGCAGGGGTTGTGCTGCAGGTCTACCCGCCTGCAGAAGTTGAAATAAATGCCTTTGCCGCTGAAATCGTGACTTTTCGGAATGTCGAATCGTCGAGGCTTTTTACGACCGCAGCGAAATCTTGCAGTGTTTCGTAGGCGTTTACGCCCATACTTGGGTACGTTTTACTTAGTAACAGAAATGCTGTAACTAAGCCTATTGTTCTCTATCTCCCGGCCGTAGCGTCGATACACGAAGGGTGATTGTGGCCCCGACGTCTCGCGGCGTTTATGTCCGACTCGTCAGTGAAAATCTGATCTTCACACAGCTTAAACATGAAGTGCTCCGTGGAAGGCCGCGCGAGGCTGAACTTGAAAATCAAACATTCCGGAAACGTAGGCTGATTGTTTGATATTATTTAGTAAACGATAACGTAAGCTAAATAAAGTAATCCATTGCCTTGCTCGACAGAATGACTTGTGGCTGTGCGACGGAGCAATTCTTGATGATTGAGCACAACTTGCACCATTCATACGAACTATCTAGGAATG
>CAZZZQ010000011.1:9761-18406 GCA_964658405.1 uncultured Sphingomonas sp. | reverse complement strand
CGATGGAGATCCAGGCCGCCATGGTCGCCTCCATCCCCGGCCTCGACCGCGCCGAGATGCTGCGCCCCGGCTACGCCATCGAGTACGACGCCATCGACCCGACCGAGCTCGACCGCACCCTCCGCGTCAAAAGCTTCGCCGGCCTCTACCTCGCCGGGCAGATCAACGGCACCAGCGGCTACGAAGAGGCAGCCTGCCAGGGCCTGATGGCCGGAATCAACGCCGCGCTCGCCGTCAAAGGTGAGCCCGGCTTCACGCTCGACCGCACCGAAGCCTACACCGGCATCCTCATCGACGACCTCATCAGCAAGGGCACCGACGAGCCCTACCGCATGTTTACCTCGCGCGCTGAGTTCCGCCTGCACCTCCGCATCGACAACGCCGACCGCCGCCTGACCCCCTACGGCCGACGCCTCGGCCTGATCGACGACGCCGGCTGGGCAGTCTACGAGGCCAAGCTGCAGCGCGGCGACGCCCTCGCAGCCCTGCTCGGCACCGCCCGCGTCCACGTCTCCGAGCTGCCTCCCGCACTCGTCGCAGAGCTCGACGGTGATGCCGCCGGCGTCTCCGGCCAGACCTACGCCCAGCTTCTCAAGCGCCCCGAGGTCCCCATCGACCAGCTCGCCGCCGGCCTCCGCGGCCGCCTCGCCGAGCAGCCGCAGATCTTCGACGAGTGGGTCGCCGCCATTGATGCCGCAGGCGGCGACCGCCTCCCCGCCTGGGTCCGCAACGAGATGAAGACCGTCGAGACCGAGATCAAATACGCCGGCTACCTCGACCAGCAGCGCCGCTCAATGGTCAAACTCAAGAAGGCCGAGGGCATGACCATCCCCGCCTGGTTCGACTACGGCGCCATCAGCGGCCTCTCCCGCGAGATGCAGGAGACCCTCAAGCGCGTCCGTCCGCAGACGCTCGGCCAGGCCAGCCGCATCGCCGGCGTCACCCCCGCCGCCGTCAGTCTGCTGCACGTCTACATCGAGATCCAGTCCCGCGCTCGCGTCGCCTGAGCGCTTGTATCTTCAGGCCCGCCGCAGCGTCTAATAAGCGTTACGAAGGAGCATCAAGATGACTGCAGGATGGAAGAACGGACTTGGTTTACTAAGCGTGACGCTCGTCATCGGCGTGCTTCTGGTAGGAGCGAGAAAGATGGCATTCGGAGCAGAACGAACGGAGCCGCTCCCGGCCCCGATGGTCGATGAGCCGCACCAGACCGCAGGCAGCGAAACCGCGGTCTTCGCCGGCGGCTGTTTCTGGGGCGTCCAGACGGTCTTTCAGCGCGTCAAAGGTGTGACCGCCACCACCGCCGGCTACTCCGGTGGATCAGCATCAACCGCGACCTACGACCAGGTCTCCTCCGAGAGCACCGGCCACGCCGAGGCCGTCAAGGTCGTCTTCGACCCGGCAAAGGTCAGCTACGGAACCCTGCTGCGCATCTTCTTCTCGGTCGTCCACGACCCGACGCAGAAGAATCGCCAGGGTCCTGACGTCGGCACCTCCTACCGCTCGGTCATCTTCTTCACCTCACCCGAGCAGCAGAAGGTCGCATCGGCCTACATCGCCCAGCTCGACCAGTCCAAGGCCTTTTCGAACCCGATCGTCACCCAGCTCGTCCCGCTGAAGGCGTTCTACAACGGCGAAGACTACCACCAGGACTACGCCGAGAAGAACCCCAACAACCCCTACATCCAGGTCTGCGACGTCCCCAAGACCGCCGCCCTGAAGGCCCAGTTTCCCGAGCTCTTCCAGGACTACAAACACAAATAGCCTGCACCGCATCAACCAATCAGAAAGGGGGACGCCCACCAGCGTCCCTCTTTTTTGGCCCTACCGAAGCTACTGCGTAACCTCGCCCTCGGGCTCATCCGTCGGGTCGTCAATCTCGGCCTGAAACCCTTCCAGCAACCGCGCCAGAAACGCCTCCGGATCAGACTTCTTGTTCTGAATCTGGTCGGCGTTCGCGATGTGCCGCGCCAGGTCCGCCAGCACGATCCCCCACGCAAACGGATCCTCCCACGCGCCGGTCTGGATGCTGACGTGCTGCCCCTTCTCCGCGATCCACACCCGCATCACCTCAAAGGATGCCTTGTCACGCTGCGCCGCCGGAGGAATGCCAAGTGTCTTCTCTGATCCCATAAAATCGCTCCTGAACTCCCAAGTCTCTCTAGGCTATACCCGCGACGTTGCCCGCCTGCCAAAGGCATACATGCAGCTCAGGAACAGAGACGAGACACAGCTCACGGAAGGTTAGTCCGAATGTCTGACTACAGCCGCGGTACCCTCCGAAGGGCTGAAGGCCCGCCCCATAACTCTTTTCCCAAGACAACTTGACCCCACCTACACACCGCCAACAAATTACTCCCCCACAAACGAACGCCCCACTGCCCCCTCCCCAATCGCATCCAAGCCCAAGAACAGCCAAACAGGCAAAGGCGGACACGATGGTAGAAGCAATCCTCTGTGACATTGACGGAACCCTGGTCGACAGCAATCACCTCCACGCCAAGGCCTGGCAGGACGCCTTCGCCGCCATGAACATCGACGTCAGCTTCGAGGAAGCCCTCTCCCAGATCGGCAAGGGCGGCGATCAGCTCATCCCCGTCTTCGTCCCCGACTGGAAGGTCTCCGCCGTCGAAGAGCCGCTGAAGGCCTACCGCAAGTTCGTCTTCCAGACCGACTACCTGCACGAGGTAAAGCCCTTCCCCAAGGTCCGCGAACTCCTGCTGCGCCTCAAAGACGCCGGAATCCGGCTCTCGCTCGCCTCCTCCGCCAGCACCGAGGACCTCAAGACCTACAAAAAGATCGCCAACATGGAGGACCTCATCGAAGAGAGCTCCTCCTCGGACGACGCCGAGCGCAGCAAGCCGCACCCCGACATCTTCTCCGCCACGCTCAAGAAGCTGGGCGTCCCCGCCGACCGCGCCATCGCCCTCGGCGACACCCCCTACGACGCCGAGGCCGCCGGAAAGTGTGGCCTCCGCACCATCGGCCTGACCTCCGGCGGATGGTCCGCCGAAGACCTGATGAAAGCCGGCTGCGTCGAGGTCTACAGCGGCGTCGCCGAGCTGCTCGACCGCTTCGAATCCTCCGCGCTGATGCGCTGAGAGCCCGTCGCGCAAAGATCCAGCAGCGGGCACTTGCTACACAGCGGCTCATTCTTCGGACACAACTGCTGGCCATGAACCTTGATCAGGCTGTGATGCTCGTCCAGCATCGCCGCCGTCCAGCTCTCCGGAGCCATCGCCATCAGCCGCGTCTCGGCCTCTCGTGCGTCGGCGCTCTTCGCCACGAAGCCCAGCCGCTGCACCACCCGCAGATGATGGCCGTCCATGCAGATCGCCCGGCGACGCAGTGTGCTGAAGTTCACCACCGCCCCGCTGACCTGCACCCCAACGCCGTCGAACTGCTCCAGCCACGCACGAATCTTGTCCGTCTTGTAGCTCGCCAGAAAATCCAGCGTCAGCGACCCGTACCGCGCGGAGATCTGCTCGAGGGCCGCCTTCAGCTTCACGGCCTTCGGCTCCGGAAAGGTCGCCGCACGGATCGCATCCTCGATCTCGGCCACCGGCGCATCACGCAGCCGCTCCCACGTTCCGAAGACCGCGCGAAGATTCCGCAGCACCTCGTGCGAGGCCGCCGTCTTCGTCCGCGACGACAGCAGCGAATAAATAAACTGCGTCAGCGGGTCCCAGGGCTCGCGCTCCCGCGGCTTGCCATAAAACGCAAGCAGCCGCTGATGCACCTCCTCGAGGCGATGGTCTGCGAATAGTGAGGGCATCGCTCCTTCTGTCATCTTCGTAGCAAATCTGTGTTTACAGCTTTCAGTGACTGCTAAGTGCAAGTGCGCCCTGACGCCGGGCAGGCGCCACTTCGTGGGGTCTTTGACGCTTCGCGTGAGAGCGCCTAATTGCGCGTGACGCCCAGCTGCGCCCCCTCCGGCGTCTGCAGCCCCCACGCCATCCGCGGCGTATTGTGCGCCAGCCCGATCCGCCCATCCGGCCCCAGCAGAATCATCCCGCCATGCCCACCCAGCCGCTCAAACAGATACGCGATCGCCGCCTTCGCCGCTTCGTCCGGCGACGCCCCCGCCGCCACCCGGTCCACCGCCCACTTGCCCAGCACAAGCTTCATAATCGGCTCGCCCCAGCCCGTCAGCGAGACCGCCGCAGACAAATTATCCGCATAGCAGCCGCACCCGATCAGCGAAGAATCCCCCACCCGACCCGGAGCCTTGTTCAGCGTCCCACCCGTGCTGGTCGCCGCCGCGAGATTGCCATTGATATCCCGCGCCACCGCCCCCACCGTATCGTGCGAGGCCATCGGCCCCGAAAACGTCTCGTCCCCCAGCCCGGCCAACTCCGCCTCCTGCGCCTTGTAAAGCCGCTGCTGCTCGCGCGGGATCACCAGGTCCATGTTGTCGCAGAGCGCCATGCCGTGCTGCCGTGCAAACCGCTCCGCCCCGGCGCCGACGAAGTACACATGCGGCGACTCCTCCAGCACCAGCCGGGCCGCATGGATCGGGTTCCGCAGCCGCTCCACACACGCCACGCCGCCGGTCCGGAGCGTCGCCCCGTCCATCAGCAGCGCATCCATCTGCACCCGGCCATCGCGCGTCAAAAACGATCCCCGCCCCGCGTCGAAGGTCTCGTCATCCTCCATCACCGCCACCGCGGCCTCAACCGCGTCGACCGCACTCGCGCCGCGCTCAAGCAACGCATAGCCCGCAGCCAGCGCATTGGCAATACCGTGTTCGTGGGCGGCAATCTGGTCGTCTGGCATCGCCCAGGCACCGCCGTGAATCAGGAGCGTAGGTCCGTTCTGCATCCTGCCAGTTTACTGGACTTCAGGCTGGCCGGCAGGACCGCACCCGCGGGCTGCCGGCCATCATGCCCGCTCCCACACAGGTCAGGCGAAGGCTCTGCCCGGGCGTCAGCGTCGCGAGCAACGGCTGCGCCTCGGGAGTCAGCTCTGCATAGACGAATGCGTCAGGATCATGCGTCGCAAGCTCAACATACGTCCTGCCCGGCAGCCCGCGATTGATCCCCGCAAAGCTCCCGCTCAGAAGCAGCAACCGTTCGCGGTACCGCTGATCGGGATTGGCACCTTCAATCAGATTCTGGCTGTAGACCGTGTAGAGCTTATCCGCCGTGACCACCTCGGCATGGGCAAGCGCATAGGAATCAGGAGCGGGATCGACCGGCGATGCAGGACCCGCCGGAACCGTCATGATCTTCGCCGCATCGGGAGGCGTCGTGTGGGCACATCCGCTCAACAGCAAGACAACCACAGGCAGCACACCTGCCAGGCCGCAGGATCGGCGTATGTTGCTCATGCCCGCTCCGAAGAACAAGTCATCGACCGGTGAAGCGCTACCGAGCCGCCGGAAGTAGTTTTCGCCGCTCTGTCTCAAGATACGTATAGCGTATTCGATGGATGACCGTAATGGTCGACAGCAACGCCAGCACCCAAAGCGCCGGTGCCATCACGCCCCACCGATTGCAGAGCGCGCCCAGGATCACAAGCACGATTCGCTCCGGCCGCTCCATAAAGCCGACCTTGCACGTCCCGATCAGCGCCTCTGCCCGGGCCCGCGTATAGCTGACCATCAGGCTCGCCGTCATGCAGAACGCGACCAGGACAACATAGAAGAACCGGTTTCCCCGGGCGTAGTACACCAGCAGACCGAAGAACAGCGCCACATCCGAGTAGCGATCCATCACCGAGTCAAAGAACGCGCCGAAGACCGAGACCTGCTGGGTCTGCCGCGCCACGCGACCGTCGACCATGTCGAAGATCCCGGCCCCGATGATGACCAGTCCGGCGTACACAAAGTACCGGACCGCATGATCGCCGCGGGCAAAACCGAAGAAGATCGCCGCCACAATATTGATCAGCAGCCCGATAAACGTCAACGCGTTCGGCGAGATCTTCGTCAGGGCAAGCCCATCGACGATCTTCTGCAACAGCCACCCGCTGCCTCTCCCGAATTCACTTGTCCAGGTCAACCTGCAAGATCCTCATTCATGGTTCGGGGCCCTACTCCGCCGCCGTGTCGTGGATGGTGGTGAGCTTCAGCACCTCAAGCTCCCGCTTGCCGTTCGGGGTGTCGACGATCGTTACCTCGCCAATACGCTTCCCAAGCAATGCCCGGCCAATCGGCGAAGTCGTCGAGATCAGGCCCAGCGAAACATCAGACTCTTCGCTCGTCACCAGCTTGTACTTCAACTCTTCATTCTTGCTCGAATCGAACACCACGACAGTCGCGCCAAAGCCGACCCGGTCATGCGGAATGTTGGTCAGGTTGACCATGGCGAGCTCGCCCATACGCTTCTTCAACTGGCCGAGGCGCGCGTTGACGAAGACCTGGCGCTGCTTGGCCATGTGATACTCAGCGTTCTCGCTGAGGTCGCCCAGCGCGACCGCCTTCTTGATCTCTGCCGGAAGCTCCGTCGTGAGCTCATGCTCCAGCAGTTTGATCTCTTCTTCGAGCTTCTTCTTAACTTTTTCGGGCATGGTGCCTTCCGGGAGCTACAGGCTAAGCCACAGAACGTTCCTGCGACGGCGCCTGCAGATCAAAAGATGATTATACGAAACATCCTCAAAAGTGCCGGAGAGCCAGCTCTTAGCTTTCAGCTTTTAGCTTCTAGCTCCACCACCAAACCTGTCATCCTGAGCGAAGTCGAAGGACCTGCGGCTCCCACCCAAACCATCCACACCCGCTTGAGCTAAAAGCTAGAAGCTAGAAGCTAAAAGCTCGCCCCTCCCCCACTCCCGTAAAATAAACACAGTAGAGGAGCAGCAACACATTGAAGTTCCTGGGCACTCTTTTCCTCATCGTCCTGATCCTGCTGCTCGCAGCAGGCGTCCTCCTCTACCTCCCCTCCGGCCCCTCGTCCGAGACCTTCGTCGAGATCGCCCCCGGCACCGGCTCCGCCACCATCGCCACCCAGCTTCAGCAGGCCGGCATCATCCGCAGCCGCTACGCCTTCGACCTCCTCCGCTTCGCCAGGGGCGGCACCCTCCGGGCCGGCGAATACCGCTTCGACCACCCCTCCTCGATGGCCCAGGTCTACAGCCGCATCGCCCGCGGCGACGTCTACACCGTCGGCCTCGCCATCCCCGAGGGCTTCAACATCTTCGACATCGCCCACGCGGCAGAGGCAGCCGGCTTCGGCTCAGCCACCGACTTCCTCGCCGCCGAGCGCCGGCACACCGACCTCATCGCCGACCTCTCCCCCCACGCCACCTCGCTCGAGGGCTACCTCTTCCCCGCCACCTATCACTTCTCCCGCCACGCAACGCCGGAGCGGATGCTCGCCGCCATGGTCCGCCGCTTCCGCCAGGCCGCCCTCCAGCTGGGCCTCGGCAAAGACATCTCGCGAACCGTCATCATGGCCTCGCTGATCGAAAAAGAGGTCAGCCAGGACGCCGAGCGACCCATCGTCGCAGGCGTCTTCCTCAACCGCCTCGCAAAGGGCATGCCGCTCGAGACCGATCCCGCCGTCGTCTACGCCGCCCTGCTCGATAATCGGTACCGCGGAACGATCTACCTCTCGGACCTCCAGTCGCCTTCGGCCTACAACACCTACAAGCACGTGGGCCTCCCCCCGGGACCGATCTGCAACCCCGGGATCGCCGCCTTCCAGGCCGCACTGCACCCCACGCCGAGCGAGTATCTCTTCTTCGTCAGCGATGACGCCGGCCACACCCGCTTCTCGGTCGACCTGAAAGAACACGCCCGCCAGGTCCAGGCCTACCGCGAAGCCGAACACGCCTTGGGCCGCCGCTAAAACACGCAAAGCGTCCCGAACCCCACGGAGGCCCCGTGGTGCCCGCCCCGCGCAAAGCCGCACCTGGCACCTACGCCTTTGATTTACAAGCGTCGAACCCGCAATCCCGAACATCTAACACGTACACCGATACTTAGTCTGGTCCGCAACGTCTTTGCAGGCAGACCCTTCGTGTGAAGGTAGATATACTTGCAGACTGTGCGAAATAGTTTAAACCGGGCGCTCCCTGTGCTGTTGCTGGCGATGACCTCCGGACTTACGGGATGCCTCAGCCACACACGCATCGTTCCAAAGACCCGCGTAGCCAGCGTCGTCATGAACTCGAGCCTCGACCAGCTGGTGCGGCAGATCGACGCCCGCTACGACGCCATCCAGACCATGAACGCCACCATCGAGATCTCCGGCATCACCGGCGGCAGTCTCCAGGGTGAGGTCCATGAGTCCCTCAGCCTCGGCGGCTACCTCTTCGTCCGCAAACCCGAAGACCTGCGCGTCTACCTGAAGGTCCCCGTCGTCAGCTCGCTCGCCCTCGACATGGTCAGCGACGGCAAGAGCTTCAAGCTCTACATCCCCTCAAAGCACAAGGCAGTCGTCGGCACCAGCCAGGTCACGACCCCCTCCGCCAACGGCCTCGAAAACCTGCGGCCCGCCGTCATCTTCGACTCGCTCCTCGTCCGCGGCGTCGGTGACGACCAGCTGATCTCGATGACGCTCGACACCCACGTCGTCGACAACAGCGCCAAGAAGAAGGGTGACCTGATCGAAGAGCCTGAATACCAGCTCTCCATCCTCGCCCATCCCAAGGGCAAAGAGGTCCACACCCTCCGCGTCATCCACATCGACCGCGAAAACCTGATG
>CAZZZQ010000011.1:3619-9751 GCA_964658405.1 uncultured Sphingomonas sp. | reverse complement strand
AGGAGACCTACGACGACAGCGGCCAGATCGTCACCCGCACCCTCTACTCCGGCTACCAGTCCTACGGCCAGATCCAGTACCCGACCCACATCCAGATCGAGCGCCCGCTGGACCACTACGGCCTGAACATGACCATCACCAAGCTGGTCCTGAACGAGAAGCTCGACGACGAACAGTTCAACCTGAAGATCCCCGACGGCGTCCCGATCCAGCAGATGCCCTGACGCTCACAGATAAAGTGCGCCCTGACGCCGGGCAGGCGCTACTTCGTAGGGTCCAGAACGCTTCGCGTATGTCTGCTCACTCCCCACAAACCTGTCATCCTGAGCGAAGTCGAAGGACCTGCGGTTCCAACCCACACCGCCCGCACCCGTTTGAGCTAAAAGCTAGAAGCTAAGAGCTAAAAGCTCGCTCTACCTTACAAGCCAGCCCTCGCCGTATGCCCCGCAATCGCCTCGTTGATCTCCAGCGCAAGCGCCAGCGCCGCACGCCCATCCTCACCCGAGACCACCGGCCGCGTCCGCGTCGTCACCGCATGCAGAAATGACTCAATCTCCAGCTTCAGCGGCTCACCCGCAACCACCGGAACCTTGCGCAGCAACAGCCCCGCCGAAGGATGCTCCCCCGCCCCCTGCGCCATCGCAGCAAGCGCCGCCAGCTGTGCCGGATCCATCCCCGCCGCCGCCGTCACGTCGATCATCAGCAGGTCCTGCCGCGCAAAGTCCAGCGAAAGATACTGGTGTGGCTGGAAGAACCGCAGCTTCCGAACCCGCTCCGTGCTCACACGGCTCGCCGTAAAGTTTGCCACGCAGCCATTCTTGAACTCGATCCGAACGTTCGCAATGTCCACCTTGTGCGACAGCACCGGCAGCCCGACCGCACGCACCTCGCGCACCGGCGAGTCCACCAGGCTCAACACAATATCAAGATCGTGGATCATCAGGTCCAGCACAACATCAACATCGAGCGAGCGCGGCGTAAAGATGCTCAGCCGGTGTGCCTCAAAAAACATCGGCCGATGCAGCTTGTCCCGGACCGCGATCACCGCCGGGTTAAACCGCTCCAGGTGCCCGACCTGCACGATCCGCCCATGCTCGGCAGCCAGCCTAAGAATCGCATCGGCATCGGCCAGGCTGTTCGCCACCGGCTTCTCGATCAGCACATCAACCCCGGCAGCCAGCAGCGGCTCAGCAGCCGCACGATGGTGCACCGTCGGAACACAGACCGAAGCCGCATCCACCGCAATCCCCGCAGCAAGCATGGCCTCAACCGAGGTAAATCCCGGGATGCCGTACTTCTCCGCCGCCGCAGCAGCAGCCTCACCCTCCTGATCGACAACGGCGACCAGGACAGCCTTCGGCTCTACCTCTGCGGAAAGATCGGAGTACACACGAAGATGGTTGCGCCCGAAGGCGCCCGCCCCCACAACAGCAACGCGCAGGGGCGAACGGAGCTCCACTACTTCCCGGAGCCCGGCGTCTCGACCGCCTCGCGGCAGCGGGCATACAGCTCAAGCAAATGCGCCACCTGGTCGTCCGACTTCGCAGCCGAAGGCACGCCGAAGCCAACCGAGGAGCTCGCAGCCTTTGGTCCAACATTGGCCGTCGTTGCAACAAACTTCAGCAGATCAAGCGCGATATCTTCCGTGCGGCGCGCCGTGGTGTTCGATTCCATGAGTGTTCCCTCTCGTTTCATACCGTTCGCTTCCATACCTGTCGATGCTACCGTCCGGTGCGGGTCGGCGCAAATGAACAGCCGCTACACCAGCATCGCCGGCGCCCGGACCCCGCACAGAATCTCGTACGCGATCGTCCCGGCCAGCCTCGCCTGATCCTCGGCCGTCACGCCCTCGCCCAGCAGAACCGCCTCCGCCCCAACCTCCGCACCGTCGACGCCCGTCACATCGACCGTCGTCAGGTTCATCGACACCCGTCCAACAATCGGCGCACGCTGCCCGGAGATCACCACCCAGCCACCCGGCCTCTCCGTCGTCGACGACAGCTCCCGCCGCAGCCCATCCGCATAGCCGACCGGCAGCAGCGCCAGCCGCATCGCGCGCTTGGCTACAAACGTTCCGCTATACCCGATCCGCGCTCCCGCCTCGACCTCGCTGATCCCGATGATCCGCGCCTTCCAGGTCATCACCGTAGCCGTCCCGCAGTCCGGATGCAGGCCAAGCCGGGAGGCGTTCGCCACCTCAAAGTCCGGCAGTCCCTCCAGCGGCAGGCAGTAGCCGTACAGCCCAAGCCCCTCACGCACCATCGGCCGCGCCCCAACCGTTGCCGCCAGTCCGCGCAGCCATGCAAGCGTCCCGCCATCCGCACCATTGTCGATCGCCGAGGTGTTTCCCGCATGCACCCACGCCAGCCGCAGCCCACGCTCGGCAATCATCGCCAGCGCCGCCTCAAAGCTCTTCCGCTGCAGCGCCGTCTGCTCCGAACCCGCAACCTCCGCCGACGCGAAGTGCGTCATCACGCCCTCCACGCGAAGCCGCGGATCAGCAGCAAGCAGATCCAGCAACTCCCGCAGTTTCTCTCCGGCAGCAACCCCCTGCCGCGACATCCCCGAATCGATCTCGATATGGACCCCAAGCGGCTCCGACCCCGGATGCCCGGCCAGCGCAGACATGTGCTCCGGAGCCCAGATCATCGGGGTCAAGCCATGCTGCACGATCGCCGGAACATCCTCCCGCAGCAGGCCGCACATGATCAGAATCTTCGGCTGATGGCCCCCCGCAAGCGCAGCCCGCACCAGCGCTCCTTCAGCAGCATCCGTCACACCCAGCCACTCCGCCCCCGCCGCGACCAGCACCGGCGCGCAGATCGCCGCCCCATGCCCATAACCATTCGCCTTGATGACGGCAAGCAGCGCCGCATCGGCCTCCTGCTTCACGATAGCCGCGGCCAGACGATAGTTATCCGCCAGCCGCCGACCCGACACTTCAATCCAACTCTTCACGAAAACCCGTCCAGACTCCATCCTAGAGACGAACACGCGAAGCGTCCAAAACTCTATGAAGGAGCGCCCGCCCGGCGCCAGGGCGTCGTTGCCTTAATACCCGCCCGCATCCCCGTCACCACCGCCACTCGAGAGATTCTCGAACCGCGTATAGTCCGCCAGATACGCCAGCTGAACATTCCCCGTCGGTCCATTACGCTGCTTCGCGATGATGATCTCGGCCTTGCCCTTCAGGTCCTCATTCTCGCGGTCGTAGTACTCCTCGCGATGGATGAAGCAGACCACGTCCGCATCCTGCTCGATCGAGCCCGACTCACGCAGGTCGCTCAGCAGCGGCTTCTTGTCACCGCCGCGCTGCTCACTCGCACGCGAGAGCTGCGACAGCGCCACCACCGGAACCTTCATCTCCTTCGCCAGCGCCTTCAGGCCGCGCGAGATCGCCGAGACCTCCTGCGTGCGATTCTCAAAGCCCTTCTGGTTCGACCCGACCGAGCCGGTCATCAGCTGCAGATAGTCGATGACGATCAGGTCGAGCTGTCCGTGCTGCTGCTTCAGCCGCCGTGCCTTGGCCCGCATCTCCGCCAGCGTAATGCCGGGGGTATCGTCGATAAACATCTTCGACTCCATCAGGCGTTCGAGCGCGCCCACCAGCTTCGACCGGTCGTCGCGCATCAACATGCCCGTCTGGATCGCCTTCGAGTTGACCAGCGCCTGCGACGCCAGCATTCTGCGCAGCAGGCTTGCCTTCGACATTTCAAGCGAGAAGACCGCCACCACCTTGCCCCCGCGCACGGCGGCGTTCTCGGCGATGTTGATCGCCCACGCCGTCTTGCCCATCGAAGGCCGCGCCGCAATAATGATCAGCTCCGACTCCTGCAGCCCGCTCGTCATGCGGTCGAACTCGATATAGTGCGTCGCCAGCCCGGTGACCTCGCGCCCCTGCTCATACAGCGCGTCGATCGAGCCAAAGGACTCCTTCACAATGGCGGTAATATCCGAAAGCCCGCCCGTCACGGCATGCTCCGCAATCTCGGTCAGCCGCCCCGTAACCTGGTTCAGCACGTCGAGCGCCTCGCGGCTCTGGTCCGACGCCTCGACCATCCCCATGTCGCACACCGTCAGCAACTGCCGCATCAGGCTCTTGTCCCGCACAATCCGGACGTAGCTCTCGATGCTCAGCTTGCGCGGCAGACCCTCGCTCAGCGACGCGATATACGCAATGCCGCCGACCGAATCCAACTCCTTCTTCTTGCCCAGCGCATCCGTCAGCGTGACGATATCGACCGCATGGCCGACCTCGACCAGCTGCAGCATCGCCGCATAGATCTTGCGGTGCGAATCAAGCGCGAAGTCATCCGTGCGCAGCAGCATCGTCGCATCGATGATCGCGACCGGCTCCACCAGCATCGCGCCAAGGATGGTCATCTCGGCGTGGACGGACGCCGGCCGTTCCTGCTCGCCGACGATATGAGGGTAGGTTGCCATGGTCTCCCGAGCCTAGTGGAACACGCTGTGACTTCCCTGTGGATGCGGCTGTGGAAGCCGTGCAAAAACCAGTCCTGAATCAAGCTTACGCCGCACCCCGCAGGCACTACCAACCCTCCCTCATTTGCCAAATGACCAGCAGTCACTTACTCTCAATATAGGAATGACCGCTGGTCATATACGGAGGAAGCATGAAGTCACTGCAGGGTACGTGGGCAATCGTTACAGGCGCTTCAAGCGGTATCGGCAAAGAGTTCGCCATCGCACTGGCGGAGAAGGGCGTCAATATCGTCCTGGTCGCCCGGCGTGAGGAGCAGCTCCAGCGCCTCGCCGCCGAGCTTCGCGCCCTCCACCCCGTCCAGGTTCGCGTCGAGGCGATGGACCTCTCCCTCCCGGGAGCCGCGCATGCCCTGATGGATCGTCTCGATCAGGCGGGCATTCCCATCGAGATCCTGATCAATAACGCCGCGTTCGGCCTCATCGGCGAGTTCATCGACCAGGCGCCCGCCGACCTCACCCGCATGCTGAGCCTCAACGTCGTCGCCCTCACCGACCTCACCCACATCTTTGCCGTCCCCATGAAGGCGCGCCGCAGCGGCTACATCCTCTTCGTCGGCAGCGTCGGAGCCTTCCAGCCCTGCCCGCTCTACGCCTCCTACGCCGCAAGCAAGGCCTATGTCCTCTCGCTCGGCGAGGCGCTCCACGTCGAGCTCGTACCGCACAACGTCGTCGTCACCGTCCTCTCGCCCGGCGTCACCGAGACCGAGTTCTTCGACGCCGCCGGCGTCCAGCCAACCGCCTCCATGAAGCGCATGATGATGAAAGCACGCCCGGTCGTCGACGCCGGCCTGAACGCAATGCTCCAGGGGCGATCCGGCGTCGTCGCCGGCACCGTCAACAAGCTGCTAACCTTTAGCGCACGCATCCTCTCCCGACACACAGCGGCAAAGATCGCCTACGGGGTGGCGACGAAATAAATTCCAGAGATCGTTATGGTTCAGCACGCACTCAACATTCGAGACAAAGAGGCCCGCCGCACCTCCATCCTTGCGGCCGCGCGCGATCTCTTTCGCCGAATCCCGGAGCAGCTTCCCTCCTCGGCCGAGATCGCCGCCGCCGCCGGCCTCGCCAAAGGCACGGTCTACCTCTACTTCCGCACCAAGGAAGAGATCTTCATGGCACTCCTCGAAGCGGAGTGGGCAAGCGTGATCGAGCAGATCCATCGCATCTTCCAACCGGACGAGCGCACGGCAGGTCAGAAGATCGCCGAGTTCCTCGACAGCTACGCCACCTACATGGCCACGCACCCGGAGCTCCTGCGGCTCGAAGCGCTGAAGTACAGCATCCTCGAACGAAACCTCTCGTCCAGCGCCCTCCGTACCTCGAAGATCGCCTTCGCCGCCGCCATCGCAGGCGCCGGGGATGCAGTCGAAGCGTCGCTGGCCCTCCCGAAGGGCGAAGGCGTCCGCCTCCTGACCCACACCTACGCCCTGACCCGCGGCCTATGGGAGGCACTCGACCTCCCGCCCCACTGCGTCGAAATCATGGCAGATCCCGCCTACCTCCTGCCCCACCTCGACTTCGCCACCGAGCTCAAGGCCGCCCTCGCTCAATACTGGCGCGGCATCCCGCTCCCGGGGCACCCAACCCCTGTCCTCCTGAGCGAAGCGCGAACGACTCGCGCCCCCC
>CAZZZQ010000011.1:0-3609 GCA_964658405.1 uncultured Sphingomonas sp. | reverse complement strand
AGAGCTAAGAGCTAAAAGCTAAAAACTAGCTCCTAACGCTTCACCGGCCCACGCTCCGCATCCCACAGCGGCTGCCCCGCCACAACATGATCCACCCGCACCCCCGGAAACAGCCCCCGCAGCTCCTTCGCACACTGCTCCATCCCGGGCTCCTCCGACACCTCATCGCCGAGCAGGATCAGCGCCTTCGGCCGTCCCTGCGCGACCGCGTCCCGGACATACTCCACCGTCTCCCACTCGCTCGCCTCACCCGCAATCAGCACATCGACCCCCGGCTGGCGCAGCGCGCGCACCTGCTTCTCGAGCCCCGCCGCCCCGATCAACACCGCCGCATGCGTAACCGGCAGCTTCGGATCACCCTCCACCCTCATCGTCTGGGCATGCAGCTTCGCCTGCAGAGTCTTTGCAAGCTCCCCAAGCGTGGTCGGCGGCAGCGTCACAAAGTACTGCCCCACCGGCCCCGGCGCATGCGGATACCCCTGCCAGCCCAGCGCCTCATACAGCCCAAGCAGGATATGGTCGGTCGGGCCCGTGTGGATCTCATCATGCAGCCGGAAGACCACCATGTGGTGCTGCTCGATAAACGCCAGCTTCTCTTTATAGATAGGGTCGTCGGTGAAGTACGTCGTGTCATCGATGTGGTTGTAAAAGGTCGGCTCATGCGTAATCACCAGGTTGTCGCCCCGGCGCGCCGCCTCGCGAAGCACCTCCATCGTGTCGAGAAAGGTCGTCGCGATCCCCGTCACCGGCGTCGCCGGATCCCCGGCCTTGATCGTATCGACCGTCTTCGGAGGCGGGGCATCCGCATAAAGCCTCTGGATGCGTGAGATAGCCTCGCCCGCTGTCATCGTCTGGGCATGCGCCGCCATCGAGAGCAGCGTAAGCGACACGGCAACAGCTCGTTTCAACATCCTCAAAACTCCCCTTGAACGTTACGCTCTGCGGCGATACCGGATTGCAAACTCATAGCTCGGATTCGGCGGAAACAGCTTCGCCGCCAGCCTCAGCCGCTCAGCCAGTGGCTGCGGCGCCAGCAGCGGATACTCCCGCTCGCGCAGCTCCGAGTAGTTGAAGTCGACCGACAGTGAAAGCTGGTAGATCGCGACCGTATCCGCGAACGCCGCCTCCAGGTACTCCGTCTTGGCCTTCTCGTCGATCGTCGGCTGGCCGCCCACCAGCGTCCCGTGGCGTCCCTGCGAGGCCGACCTCCCGACCGCCTGCGCCCGCAGCTCCCACGCATCCTGGCTGGTCTCGCCCCGGACATCCTTCAACGCCTGGCCCCAGACCAGCGCATTGAACGCCTCGGGAACCCCGACCGTCTCCACAAAGGCGTGCCCGACATTGATGAAGAACTCAAACGCCAGCGCAAAACGGTCGTTCAGCAGCCGGGTCGAGATAAACACGCCCTCGACCGCCTCGAGCGTCACGTTGCGGTGGCAGATAGCCTGCTCGCTCAGCTCCGGGCTGAAGGCCGGCGCGACCATGGTCTCCTCGGCACCTCCGCGATGCTCGCCCTCGTTGGCGCGATCGCTCATCGCGAGCGGGACAAAGTAGTAGGCCTTGCGCACCAGCGCCGTCGCAATGCCCATCGGGACCGCAAGAACCAGCCGTTCCAACTCCCCGGCCGCCAGCGTTGTCTCACCAAAAGCGGCAAACTGGACGCTGTTCGAAGCCGTCTGGAGCGGCTGCTGCCGGGCTACATCGACTGCCTTGACCAGGCCAATGTTTTGCCCGCTGCTGGTGCTGCCATCCCGATCGCCATAAACACCGTCTGCCATAAGGGTTTATTCTATCGCTATGGAGCTTTCCCCCCAGACCGTCCCGGCCAACGCCGCCCGCCGCACCGGCCCCGGAACCCTCTTCGGCGTTCCGCTCGGCGACCTCGGCTGGTTCGCCACGCTCCTGGTCAGCGTCGCCTCCGGGTTCCTGTCCTTCTTTGCGGCGACCTTCTGCGGAATCTTCGGCCTGCTCTTCGCCAACACCGTCCTGCATCACTCCTTCGACTACGCCATCAGCTACCGTCTGATCGGCCTCCCGGTCGGGATCACGGTGCTTGTCCTCGCGCTCGTCTACCTGGGCTCCCTTTGGATCAAGCGGATGCTCCGACGCGGTTGATCCGGAGCGACCAGGCCATGCCGTCCGTTCGTGGGACATCCCGAAAGAAGCTTCCCGAGAAGCAGGTCCGCCTGATCGTAAAGGCGCTGGCCGACCCCGGCCGCTACGAGATCCTGAAAAAACTTCGCTGCCAGGAGGGCGCCCTCGCCTGCTGCCAGATCCTCGCCGACGCCAAGGTAACCCCCGCAACCCTCTCGCACCACATGAAAGAGCTCGTGACCGCAGACCTCGTCGAACCGGTCCGGCAGGGTAAGTTCGTCAGCTACACGCTGAAACGCGACGTGCTCGACGCCTTCCTCGAGCGCGTACGAACCGACCTGCTCTAGGCATCACTTATGGTCATTCGCAAAAAAACCACGCCCGTTCCAAAGAACGGGCGTGGTCTCTCCAACACCAAAAACTACTGAGCCGCTTCTTCAACCGCAGGCTTGTAGCTGCCAATCAGCTCTTCAAAGCTGGTCTTACCCTGCGCCACGTCGTTCGTATTCCCGGCGAGAACAATATTGACGTCCGTAATCCCGATAAAGCCAAGAATCTGCTTCAGATAAGCCGACTCGACGTTGTAGGCCGCCATGAACGAGCCGGGCGTGTAGTCGCCGCCGCTCGCGATGATCACGGTCACCTTCTTACCCTTGACCAGTCCCTCGTAGCTCGCGTTGTAGGTCTTGTCGATGCGCACAATATGGTCGATATACGCTTTGAGCGCGGCCGGAATGCTGAAGTTGTACATCGGTGTCCCGATGACGATGTGATCCGCCGCAAACAGCTCCGCGATCAGGTCATCCGAGACCTTCAGCGAGGCCTTCTGCTCCGGCGTATGCTGCTCGGGAGCGGTGTACGCTCCGGCGATCCAGGGCAGGTCGACGAACGGAAGGTTCGTCTTGTAAAGGTCGCGATCGACCACCGTTCCGCCGTGGGTCTTCTTCCAATCCTCGGCGAACTGCTGGGAAAGCTTGCGCGAAACCGAGTACTCGCCGCGAGGGCTCGAATCAATCTTGAGAAGTGTGGGCATGAGAATCTCCTGGAGCAGTTTGCCTGCTCACTCCATTAGACAACGTCTGTCGTTTATGGATGCAGCGGAAATGCAGGGTTTGAAGTGGGATAGACAGGATCTTCACAAACGACGAGCGGAGGGGAGGTGCCGCTCGTCCGATGTGCTCAGCCTTTGCCGCTGACTACCCTACTTACTTCTCTCTGCTCTGTCCAGGGGTTCCTTTAGAGGACGACGCGCAACGCAGAATGGATGTAGAGGACGCCGAAGCTCCGTTTGGCGCCCCCGGCATTGGTGCGCGGGCGGCAAAGGAAATATGCTGGTTCAAAGAGATCTTTAGGACAACATGAACATTCGAGTACAGCTTCCAGACGGTTCGGTGCGTGAGGTTCCGCAGGGTACGACAGCCTACGATGTGGCGATGAGCATCTCGCCGAGGCTCGCAGCAGCCGTGGTAATCGCCCGGATCCGCCCCCTCACCCCCGCCGCAACCGCCCCCCAGG
>CAZZZQ010000010.1:11410-18573 GCA_964658405.1 uncultured Sphingomonas sp. | reverse complement strand
AGCGCTTCATAATTAACCTCCGCCAGTTGGATCGGCGGTCGAAACCGGTGATAAAGGCGCGTTATCAGTCTCCGCGCAGGCCACGGTTTCCTGAGCAGCTCCTGAACCAGCTCCGGCGACTCCCACGGAACATCGTGGTATCCGAAGTAGAGATGCGGACTCGCCGGGTTCGCGCGAAGGGCCTGCGGGAAGAAAGCGATCGTGGAAGCCGTGATGGCCATTGAACTGGGTCGTCTTGCCGTCCTTCCGGCGATCCTGCGGCTAAGGACACTCGCCAGGCTGCCCTGCAAAGGGAGCGAAAGGTGGCCCAGCTGGGTGCATCGCGGGTTGAGTTCAAGGAGATAGGCTCTTCGATACGACTCCTCCTCCCCCGCTTCCAGGATGAAGTCAAGGCCGTGAAAGCCGGTCAGCATCAGGCGCTTGGCAAGCCTGGAGGCTGCCTGCTCCATCTCACGATGCTGAATCAAGCGAACCACCGTCGCCCCGCCGGTCGATCCCTGGGTGCATACCACCTCCACCGTCACCGAAGCGAGCACCTCGCCACGCCAGCAGGCAATCATGATATTTGCCGGCTGACCGGGAATATAGCTTTGGAGCGTGATGACGGGCTTTTCGTGTCTCGTCCAGGACCATAGTGACAGTGGAGTCCGGTTGATCACTAGTTTTTTCAGAGCCTTCGCCAGGCTCAGCGGCTGGCTCAGTCGGCGGTAATGATCCACCAGTTCGTCAGGACTATGTGCGATCTTTACGCCCGTTCCTCCCATGCTGCCGTCGGTCTTGAGAACGGTTACGTCTTCACTCCACTCGCCAAGCTCCTTCTCAGAATGCACCACCCTGGTCATGGGCACGCGAATCCCAAGCTTGCCTGCGACCTCAAGCAGACGACTCCGGCTCTCGAGAATGGGAAAGGCGTCCGCTCGACCGATGGACCGCTCGATCAGCGCGCGCAAGGTCGGCTCCTGCTCATGGAGCGCATGCAACTGTGCGACCACGACGTCGTCGCACGGGATGATGAAGTCCGGCTTCGCCGCACGGATCGTCGCTTCGAGACAGCGCAGAGAGTGAAGTCCACTGTATCGATAGAGCTTTTTCAGCCCCGCGACATAGCGGATAGGATGGCCGGCCGGGCAAAGGGCGGAGACGATGCACTCCTCCCGGACGAGAGCTATCGCCATGCGGACCGTGAGCGGCCACCACGTGCTGGCGATCAGCAAAAGGGATGGCTGAGGGCGATCGATAGCGCTGGAAGGTCTATTCCCGGTGTCTTTGATGGCGGCAAACATACTTTCGAAAAGGAGTGGAACAATTCTCACTGTGGAACGCCTGTTCAGAGTACATTGGGTTAAATATCCTGTTATCAATAACTTATAGAACTTTAGTACAGCGTCTTATAGCTGTTACTTTCGGCCACGGAGCAGTCTTGAATCCCAAAGTAACGGATGTCGTCATCGTCGGTGCAGGTCCCTATGGCCTTTCGCTCGCTGCTTATCTCAGACCCACCTCACTGAGCTGCCGCATCTTCGGAACTCCCATGCAAAGCTGGCGAGAGCAGATGCCGAGGGGAATGTTCCTCAAGTCAGAGGGATTCGCCAGCACGCTGTACGATCCCGGCTCGCAGTACACGCTGCGCGACTTCTGCCGGGAGCGGCTTCTACCCTATGCAGATATCGGGCTTCCCGTTCCTGTCGAGACATTCGCGGCTTATGGCGTTGCCTTTCAGGAGCGCATGGTTCCCCAGTTGGAGCAGACAAACATCGTCTCAATCGCTCTATCGGCAGGAGGCTTCACCGTCGAGACCGCAGCAGGCGAATTCTTTGAGGCAAAAAAAGTCATCATGGCAGTCGGGATCGCACCCTTTCCCTACCTTCCGCCCGCGCTATCCGGACTTCCCGTCGAATACGTGACCCATAGCTCAGAGCACCATGATCTTGAAGAGTTCAGCGGAAGATCCGTAGCGGTGGTTGGTTCGGGCGCCTCGGCGGTGGATATGGCGGCTTTGCTCCATCGCGCAGGTGCGCAGGTTCACCTGGTGGCGCGTCGCGAGAAGCTCGCCTTCCACGAGCAGGGCAAGGAGCCACGGACCCTCCTCGAACAGATCAGAAAGCCGCGCTCCGGTCTTGGCGTCAGCTGGCGCTCGAGGATGTGTTCGGATATCCCGCTGGTCTTCCACGCAATGCCGAAGGCTCTCCGGCTGCGTGTCGTCGATCGGCACCTTGGACCGGCGCCGGGATGGTTTGTGCGCGACCAGGTGGTAGGGCGGTTTCCACTGCACATGGGGTGCAACGTCGAGCAGATCACGATTGAAGACCATAAAGCTCTTCTTCACATGTCCCGGACAAACGGAGACGAGTCTGTCCTTGCGGTCGACCACGTGATCGCCGGAACGGGCTTCCGCGTATCCATCTCTACCCTCAGGATGCTCGCTGAACCAATGCGGAGCGCGATTCGAACCCTCGCAGACACGCCGATCCTCTCCCGCAACTTCGAGTCATCGACGGCCGGCCTTTATTTCGTCGGACTTGCGTCGGCGAACTCCTTTGGCCCACTGACGCGATTCGCCTGCGGAGCGGAGTTTACAGCGAAGCATCTCTCGACACACCTTATCGCAGCCAAAGCTTCCTGATCAGCGACATCCGGCCTGTCCGGAAGATCCAGACAGGCCGGGCGTCTCCTGATCCGGGCTCTACTTGCTGGCGGTTGTGAAGGTAAGGGTCGTCATAGCGGCCTGTCCATTGATGGTGGAGAAGGGCATGATGTAGTAGAGCGTTCCAGGCGTCAGACCCGTCAGCGTAAAGGAAGGGCTCGTTATAAACGCGCTGACATACGGAGTCGTCGTGCCGTATGACTTTGTCGAGCCGGAGTTCAAGCCGTTCCTCGTCGGTGTATTTGTGGTCCAGCTGACCGTCGCTGAAGTTGAGGTCAGGGAGGATACGAGGACCGCACTGATTACGGGCTGCGGCGAGACGGTCACGGTATAGCTGCCGCTCTTCGTCGCATTTTGCGTGCTGGTTGCCGTGACGACAAGAGTCGCCCCTGTTGATGGAGCCGTGAGCAGCCCCGCAGTGCTGATCGAACCTCCTACACTCACCGACCACACCACATTCGAGGCAAACGTCCCTGTTCCCTTGACTGTCGCTGTGCAGGCATTGGTGGTAAGCACCTGTATCGCGGCAGCGGTACAGCTGACACTCACGGCTGTGATTGAACCGGTTAAGGTCAATGCGATGGTCTGCGCCGCGGACTTTGTCGGATCTGCAACGGAGGTGGCTGTAATCACTGCACTGCCCGAGGTGGGCAGAGTGGCCGGCGGCGTATAAAGACCGGCCGAGGAGATCGTTCCATAGGTCGCGCTCCACGTCACCGCCGTGCTGAAGGTTCCCTTGCCGGATACAATGGCCGCACAGCTCGCAGTCGCACCAAGCGCAACGCTCGTCGGTGTGCAACTCACCGCAAGCGCCGTGATGGAGGGTGCCGTCGAGGAGAGAACCGTCATCGAGAAGGGAGGCAGGGTGATCGTCGTGGACGCGGTCACGCTTGAAAGCGCCGACGTCTGGATCGCTACAACACCTGAGCTTTCGTTGTTATCAGTCAAAGCTGCGGAGGTGAGGGTCTGAATAGCCACGCTTCCGGATGGAGCATTGGAGCCGGCAAGAGTGATCGGAAGGGCGGCGGTCCTGTTGAGGTTGAAGACGATGAGGTTGGTCGTCACTCCATCCGTGAACGCGAAGCTCTGGAGATAGTGAGCAGCGGTCAGCGCAATGCTGTCGTTCGTACTTGTGGCCTGCTTCCAAGTTGGATTTGCGCCGGTCATCGTCGCCGTCAGCATGGAAGGAAGAATGGCTGAGTTCGCAAGCTGCTGCGCAAGAAAGACTGGTCGTCGCAGATTTGTATTGCCCATGTCGACGACCGTTCCCCAGAGCGGTGTGCTCTCCTGGGCGCCCGTCTTCGAGTTGTAGAAGATGTTCTGATAGCCGCCGATCTGGAACATATTGGTGTTCTTAATTCCAAGATCGCGCATCATCAGCAGGATGTGTTCAACTGCGGTCAGGCCAGCCGCAACCGAGGGAACCGCGGCACTGACTGAGGCCTGACTCACCGTTCCGCCCGTCGTGGAGAGGTTTGATTCGTAGATCGCCAGCTTCGCCACGCGTGCCGCGCCTGCTGCAACAACCGCCTGCTGCGCCATGACACCCGTCGAAAGACTGTCCATCGCCTCCGGCTGGGCGAACATGGGACCAAAGATGGCCTCATTCGAGGTGTCGTCATTGAAGCTGTTGAAGAGGTACGGGGCTGCATCGATACTGTCATAGCTGCCACTGTTTGCGAGCACATTCTGGCTCCACCATGGAACCGCAGCCCAGCCATTCAGCACCAGGTCAAAGGATGCAGCGGTATAGGAAGGCATCGCTCGAGCCGCCGCAAAGATCACCGCTCCGCGCTTACCGTACGCCACCGAGTCCGTTATCGTTGCCCCCGGGTTCGCCGTGTTCCAGACCTCGTTCCCCAGTTCGAGATGAATGACCGGAAACACGGTGGTCCAGGCTGCGGTTTGACCGAGTGCAGCACGGCGCGCTCCGTAGACCGTAGACGTCGACCCGCCTAGGTAGTCCACCAGGTTCTGCATCTCCGTGGCGCTCATCCCTGCCGGCATCGAGTACCACGGTTCGGCGCCAATCGTCTGGCAAAGCACCATAAACTCATGCAGTCCGACCGGGATGTCTCCGACTTCAGAGTTGTAGTTGCTGTACCCCGCACGCGACCTGGCAAGCGCTGGCTTCAGCATGTTATCGATCGAACTGCCCCAGTTCGTGCCGCTGTCCATGTAACGCAGGATGCCGGGCTTCAACGTCTGAAGTGTCGAGACAAACTCGTCACGAAAGACCGTCGGGTTTGAGTTGGAGGTCGCTTTGGTCAGACTTACGTCGTCAAGCAGCACCGAGCCGCCGCTTACGCTGAAGGTTACGGCCGCAGTTCCCAGCGCACCCGCCTCGCTGGCCGTAAAGTTGTAGCTCAAATTCTGCCATGCCGTTGTAAGTGCAGGGACGGTCTGCAGAAAGCTCGCCCCTCCGAACCGCTGCACCGAGACTCCGAGCGGCGTTGTCCCGCTGACCAGCTTCGCCCGGAAGGAGAGCGTATACGTTCCGTTCAACTGCACAAAGGAGTGGCTCGCTGTGCTATCGAAGTAACTCGCCAGTGTCGCGCGATCGGTGGTTGCAGGAGCACAGATCCGCAGGGTCTGTTTGCCGGGAGAGCTGGTTGAAATGTCCGTCAGATTCGTGGAGAAGACGGCGTTACCACTGGTCGTCGTCCACCATCCGCCCTGCGCGTCTCCGGGAAGCGTCATCCTCAGGACAACGTAGTCTCCGACCGCCGGGGTTGCGGCGAGACCGCTGAAGGTCGCCGTTACGCCGGCCCCGCTCGCAGTGGCCACCACGGTGCTCGAGAGCACCGTTCCTGTTGAGCCATTCGCATGACCATAGATGAACTCGGCACTCGCTCCCTTAAGGAAGTTTGCAGGCCACACACTATATAAGTTGTCGTCCGTGCAGGTATTCGAAGTGACCGCCAGGCAGTGGAGGATCACCTGCCTGACCTGGCCCTCAAAGCCAGGGTTGCGGAAGATCAGGTTGTTCATGATCTGCTGCGAGTCATAGAAGTTATGTCCACCCACGCCGACCCCGATACGTTTCACTGCGGACTGCTGGATGGTCGTTCCAATTGTGATGATCGTGGGGGTCATCTGCGCCAAAGCCTCCGGCACAGAGATCAATCCGCAGAAGCTCGTTACGACAAGGAATGCTGCGAAGAAGGGGAGCGCGAAACGTCTGAATAGGTCCGAAGTGATCATAAGGGCGTCATCTCCAAATAAATCTAGTGGCGCAGATATCCATGTACCGGTCAGGCACGTGGAAAGGACCTAACTAATTAGAATTCCCTTAGAAGTTACTTCGGCAAAGATTAGAGCCCGATCAGAATTCCCGTTTCGACTCTGAAACTTTAGTAACAGCAGAGAGAATTATCGTGGCTTGCTAAAAGTGATGATAAAAGAAGACCCATCAAAAAAATCAATAATTAACGACTATTAAACTAGGTTGCTAATTTCCGTTAGGTACTAAAGTACTTACTATCGGTCCGTTGTATCCCTGCCCGTTGAGTAGCACGCCGTAGGCGCGCGGCCCGCCAACCCTCGCTTGGAAGTCTCAAACATTAGGAGCATCCTCGAGTCGGCCAAATAGAAAGGGATCGACGCTAAGGGCATAAGCCCCAGTGTCGATCCCTTTATTCACAACAACTTAGGTCAGCAGCAAGCGTAGAACGTCGAGCGACTTACTTTGCCTGTAACTCCATCACCTGGATCGTATAGCCCGGAACGGTATGGCTGAACTTCGAGCCCGTCGACTTGATCTGCGTCTTGACGGGCGCAATGCGCATCGGGGCATCAATCGTATTCGTCTCAGCCAGGTTCGTGCCTGCGAGCGAGATCAGCGCGCCACTCTTCGACACGCTTGCTCCACTCATATCGATCTCCAGTGTCTGCGGTGTGGACGACGCGTTGACCAGCTTCAGGTAGACAGCGCCCTTCGCCGCATCGCGCGTTACCGAGTAAAAGAAGCGATCCCCTGCTCCTGAAAGCGAAGAGGCTGGGACCTCGGTCCCGAGATACTCCGCGAACATCGACTGCGCGTAGAAGCTTGGTGCGCCGTAGCTGCGCATCGCGTCGTACCCGATCAGGTCTGACTCCCACTGCATCCCGCCCGGGTTTACGTTGACGAACAACGGAGCATAGGACGCCATAACGATCAGATCGCTGTTACGCTCCATCCCAGTCATCCATGCCGCATCGCCCAGCGCCGCACCCATGTTGGTCGTCGGAGATCCTTCACGGGTTGCCCATTCGCCGACGAAGATCTTCGGTCCATTGCGATCAATCTTGTCATAGTGGTGCACGTCATTGAAGAAGGTATCTGCGCGCTCATAGTAATGGTCGTCGAGTACGTCCGGCTTCATTCCCTTCAGGGGCGCGGTCGCGATCAGCTCCAACTGCGGATACTTCGCCTTGATCGCCTTGTAGAACTGTACATAGCGAGCTTCGTAGCTCCCCGACTTGTCGAATTCATCCTCATTGCCGATCTCGACGTACTTGATCGGGAAGGGAGCCGGAT
>CAZZZQ010000010.1:5489-11400 GCA_964658405.1 uncultured Sphingomonas sp. | reverse complement strand
TGGCCATACTTCGCCCTCACCGCACCCCACTTCGTCGAGGTGTCGCCAGTCGCAAACTCGATCTCATCGAGCGCATCGTCGACAAAGGGAGTCAATGCCGGTCCGGGATGGATATGGTCGCCCTTCAGCGAGTAGCCCGCATAGACCGCAAGCACGGTGTCAATCTTCAGGTCTTCGGTCCATTCCATAAACTCGAGCAATCCCATGCCATCAGACGACTGGTAGTTCCACGGACTGCGATGAGTCGGCCGGTCGACCAGCGGCCCGATCGTGTTCTTCCAGTCAAAGCGCTCGTCGATCTGGTCGCCCTCGAGGTAGTTTCCGCCGGGGAGGCGCAGGAACTTCGGATGCATGGCCGCCATCTTCTCCATCAGGTCCGGCCGATTGCCGTTGGCCCGATCCTTATAGGTCGGCGGGAAGAGCGAGACCATGTCGATCCATACCTTACCCGCGTGGCCCACCGTCAGCAGCAGATGATTCTCCGCAGAGGGCTCGACCTTGCCCGACGTCAGCGTAAAGTCGTATCGCTTCCACTCCGTCGTCAGCCCCGGAATCGTAGCTGAGGCGACCGGCTTTCCGGTCACATCGCTGACCAGCGCCACGCTCACCGGACCCATCTCTGCCGAGTCGGCCTTCGCATAGAGTGATCCCTTGTAGGTGGTGCCGGGTCGCACTGCCATCCCCCAGTAGCCCTCGTTGCGCACGCCGGCAGGGTTCGCCGCATCGGCCTGCTTCACCGTAATCGCAAGGCTGTGCTGTAGAGCCGCGCTTGGGCCGTCGTTCAGATCGATCGCCATCGTCGCCATGGAGTTCCCCATGTGCTCGATGTCCCAGTGAGCCACGCCGCCAAAGCCGTGATCCTGAAAGGTCCGGTTGCGCACCATCTCCGCATACAGGCCGCCGTCGTAGGAGTAGTTGATCTCCTCCGTCATCAGGCCATAGAGCGTTGGACTAACCGCATGTACAGGTTTGTCGAGTTGCACACTGAGTGTCGCCTGCGCGGCGGCCATCCCGCTTGTTGCGAAGGCTGTAGCCGCCACCAGCGCGAGTCGCGCAAAGGTGGTCTGCCGGCAGAAAAATCCAGTTCGAAGGAATGCTGAAGCCATGCTTTTTTGTCGCTCCCGTTATGGTGTGGTTCTCTGGTGAAACGTTTTCTCAGCCTGCCGCAGCTAAGCCCTTTTAGTGAATACGACCTGGGGGATAGAGGCTGAGGAACGCGGTACCGTGCAGGAGTACACTACACCGCCTTGCCGGGGATTGCCAGCCTGTGCCCTCGGCTTGACGACTCCATCCCCGGCGCGTCACTCTGGCGTGGAGGTCTTCCTGCATGCATCTTCGCCCACTAGTCCGCTCCGCCTGTCTCCTCGCCGCTGCCGTATCGTCGCTGCCCGCGTTCAGCCAGGCTGCACCGATCCGTGTCGTCATCGCCGGCCTCGTCCACGGCCACGCGCAAGGCCTCATGCAGGCGCTTCCCAAAGATAAAAGTATCGAGCTGGTCGGGATCGCCGAGCCGGACACCGCCCTTGCGGCGAAGTATGAGGCCCAGTTCCACCTCGATCACCGCCTCTTCTACACCGACACTGAGGCCATGCTGACAGCGGTCCATCCCGCGGCCGTGCTGGTCTATACCGATATCGCCGACCACCGCAAGGTGATCGAGCTCGCAGCCAAGCACGGCGTCAACGCCATGGTCGAGAAGCCGCTCGCCACCTCGCTCACCGATGCCCTCGCCATCCGAAAGACGGCTGAGGAGCACCACATCCAGGTCCTTGTGAACTACGAGACCACCTGGTATCCAAGCAACGAAGAAGCCTATCAGGAAGTCCAGCAAGGCAAGCTCGGCACCGTTCGGAAGGTCGTTGTGCACGACGGCCATGAGGGTCCCAAGGAGATCGGCGTCGGTCCGGAGTTCCTCAACTGGCTCACCGATCCGGTCAAGAACGGTGCCGGCAGCATGTTTGACTTCGGCTGCTACGGTGCCGATCTGATGACGATGCTGATGCACGGCCAGGCCCCTGTCAGCGTCACAGCGGTGGCACAGACCGACAAGCCCGCAATCTATCCCAACGTGGACGACGACGCGACCATCATCCTCCGCTACCCAACCGCCCAGGCCGTGCTGATGCCCTCGTGGAACTGGTCCTTCTCCCGCAAGGATATGGAGATCTACGGCACCGATGGCTACGCGATCACGGTTGCGCTCGACCATCTCCGCGTGCGCTACAAGGGCCAGGAAAGCGAGACGGTCATCACCGCCCCGCCGCTCGCTCCTGCCCGCGCAAGCGCCCTCGCCTACCTGGCCGCAGTCCTTCGCGGGGAGATCAAGCCCGTCGGCGACCTCTCTGCTCTCGACACCAACATGGTCGTGATGCAGATCCTCGACGCGGCCCGCGAATCCGCAAAGACCGGTCGTACCGTGACCTTAAAGCCATTGTCCCGATAGGCCGCCGCCGCTAAGTGGTGACCAGAGATGGGGTGACTGGTGCCCAAAGATGCACGGGTGAGCCCTCTCGTCTTTCTTCATCGCTCCGATCTATGGAACAGGAACGGAGTTACAACCCATGAGCTACTCAAACGCAATCAGCAGCACGCAGCCCATCCAGACGCCCATCACGACATCAGCGACCAAAGCGGAAACTTCCACCGCGGCCTCGACCGATCAAGGCGCCGCCAAAGGCAGCATCGCCGAGGGCGACCGCACGAGCCTCAGCACGTCGAGCACCCATCTCGTCGCCGCACTCACAACCTCGGACGTCCGTGCGGACAAGGTCGCCAGCCTCCAGCAGGCCATCGCCTCCGGAAGCTACAACGTCTCGTCCTCAGCAATCGCGGACAAACTGCTGACCTCGCTTCTCAAAGCTTGAATTCACTGTCTGACCTAAGCCCCTTGGCGCCCATACCGTCAGGGTTCCGATAGAAAAACAATTACCTTACAAAAACAATTCATCCGATTTCCGCGTCGTCAAGCAGGAAAGTCATGAGAGGAAAGGGATAAGATGTTTGCTGTTCGTCAAGGAGCTCCTGCGTGCAGCGTGTGCAATTCGGTTCGACCCGCGATCTCTCCCCCCGTAGCCCCGCCCGGCCTCTGCTGACCTTTGCCCTTCTCGCCGCCGCAACGTGCGGGACGCTTCACGCCACGCCGGTCCACCTCAGGACAGAGCAGCAGGTCAATCCGCTGGGAATCGATATCGTCCGTCCCTCCCTCGCCTGGCAGAGCGACTCGACGGAGCGCAACTGGAAGCAATCCGCCTACGAGATCATGGTCGCCACGACCGCCTCCGGCCTGCGCGCCGGCAAGGCAGACGTATGGGACAGCGGGAAGCGCGAAGGCTCCGACTCGGTCGGAATCGCCTACGAAGGGCCGGCACTCAAGTCGCACCAGCGCTACTTCTGGGCGGTCAAGACATGGGACACGCAGGGCCGCATGCTCACCTTGAGCGAACCCGTCTGGTGGGAGATGGGGCTCCTGCAGCCCGCCGATTGGCAGGCCAAGTGGGTCCGCCGCGCCGATCCGGCTGAGGAGCAGCTTCGCCAGGCTATCCGCTGGATCTGGCTCCCCGGAGCCGACGCCCAGCGCGTCCCGCAGGGGACCGTGGCGGAGTTTGCCTACACACTGCATCTCGATGCCAGGCCATCCGCGGCCAGCCTGCACATCTTCTCCGGCGGAACCTTCACCACCACGGTGAACGGCACCATCACCGGGCACAAGGAGGAGTGGGGCTCCTTCGACCGCGAGGACATCCGCGACCAGCTTCACTACGGCGCAGGATCAGCCGGCGATAACCAGATCGTCGTCAACATCACCGCTCCAAAGTCAGAAGACGCAGCCCGCACCTTCCGGGTCGCCCTCGCTGCCGCCCTTCGCGTGACGAACGCAGACGGCAAAGAGCTTTCGATCGTCAGTGACGACTCGTGGAAGGCCCGCAAGGCCGGACAGGGCCAGGCGGGTGACTGGAAGCCGGCCAATGCGCTCGGCGCGCTTGCCGATCTCCACTTCGGCGTAGCCCCGGATCGCCATTCACCCGCCCCGACCCCTGACCGCATCGAGACCACCGCCGCCCTCTTCCGTAAGGACTTCGTTCCGAGTAGCAAAGTCGTCTCCGCCCGACTCTACGTCACCGCGCTCGGCAGCTACCGGGCCTTCGTGAATGGCAAGAAGGTCGGCGAGTCAATGCTCACGCCCGACTTCACCGACTACCGCAAGCGCGTCCTCTACCAGACCTATGACGTCACCCCGCTCGTCACCGGCGGAAAGAACACCCTCGCCGCCATGCTTGGTGCAGGCTGGCACGGCAGCCCGCTGCTCTGGTCGGGCACACGATCCTTCCCCGGCCCCGACCTGTTGCGCGCGCAGCTTGAGCTCCACTTCGCCAACGGCACCAGCCAGATCGTCGCAACGGACGACAGCTGGCAGACCTCCCCGGCCCCCATCGTCGCCTCGGAGATCTACGCCGGCGAGGCCTACGACGCCCGCCGCGAGCTCGCAGGCTGGAACAAGCCCGGCGCTTCAAAGACCGGTGTCTGGACTGCCGCAACGGTCGGCACCGCTGATCCGAAGATCGAAGTGACCGCCCAGCCGGATCTCGCCGTCCACGAGTCCCAGACCATCATACCGACCGGCATCACCATGGTCGCGGCGGGCAAGGGGCAGGATGCCGTCTTCGACATGGGCCAGAACATGGTCGGCGTCGTCCGGCTGAAGGTCCACGGCGCGCGTGGAACCACCGTGCGGCTGCGCTTCGCCGAGCGCCTCAACCCCGACGGCACCGTCTACACCGAGAACCTGCGCGACGCTGACGCCACCGACCTCTACACCTTGAGCGGCAACGGCGAAGAAAGCTGGCTCCCCGCGTTCACCTTCCACGGCTTCCGCTACGTCGAGGTCTCCGGCTACCCCGGCAAGCCTGCGACGGCGGCGCTTGAAGGCGTCGTCCTCAACAGCCTCCCCACCCAGACCTCGATGCGGCTGCAGACCTCAAGCGACCTGCTGAACAAGATGGATCAGCTTGGTCTCTGGGGCCAGCGCGGCAACTTCGTCTCGATCCCCACCGATTGCCCGCAGCGCGACGAGCGCATGGGCTGGATGGGCGATGCCGGCGTCTTCTGGCGGACAGGGAGCTATAACTTCGACATCGGCTCCTTCTCAAACAAGTTCATGCAGGATGTCGTCGACGCGCAGAATGCTGACGGCTCCTTCGCGAACATCTCGCCCAACATCCTCGTCGGCATCGAGGGGGATCCGGGCGCTCCCGGCTGGGGCGACGCCGGCGTCCTCGTCCCCTATGCAACCTACACGCAGTACGGCGACCGTGCCATCCTCGAGCGCAGCTGGGCCCCGATGGAGCGCTGGATGGACTTCATCCTCCGCACCAATCCGAACTATCTGCGCCAGAAAGACCTTGGCCCGAACTACGCCGACTGGCTCGCACCCGACCCGCACACCCCATCCGACCTCGTAGCCACGGCCTATTGGGCTCTCCTCGCACGGCAGATGGAGGAGATCGCCACCGCACTCGGCAAGACCTCCGACGCGGAGAAGTACCGCACCCTCTACGGGAAGATCCAGACCGCCTACCGGAAGCAATACGTTCATAGCGACGGCTCCGTCGCAGGCGACACCCAGAGCGCCTACGTCCTGACGCTCTACACCGGCATGGCCCCGAAGGCGCTTGAGAGCTCCATGACCGAGCGACTGGTGAAGGATATCGAGGCCCACCACGAGCACCTCACGACCGGCTTCCTCGGAACGCCGTTCCTGCTCTCGGTCCTCGACCAGCATGGCCGGGTCGACGTGGCGTACAGCCTTCTTCTCAGCACGACCTATCCCTCCTGGGGGTACATGGTCGACAAGGGCGCGACCACCTGGTGGGAGCGCTGGAACGGCGACACCGGCGACCCCAGCATGAACTCC
>CAZZZQ010000010.1:1247-5479 GCA_964658405.1 uncultured Sphingomonas sp. | reverse complement strand
GCTCGGTCATGGCATGGGTCTACCGGCGCGCCGCCGGAATCGACGCGGATCTCAAGTCGCCCGGCTTCCATCATCTCGTCATCAGCCCGCACCCCGAGGCTCGCCTGCCTCACGTCCATGCGGACTACGACTCAGCCTACGGGACGGTGACGACCGACTGGACCCGCGCAGCCGACGGCAGCTTCACCATGACCTTGCACACCCCCGCGAACACGACCGCAACCGTCTCGCTCCCTGGAACCGCGTCAAGCATCGTCGAGCAGGACGGGGTCAAGATCCCGGCTGTCTATAAGGATGGCGTCCTCGTCGCAGAGGTGGGTGCCGGAACCTACCGCTTCAGCGTTCACGGCAGCTAAGAGTGCTGAAGGCATGAGAGGATCGGAACGCGCTTGCTGGCGCTTCTTTCGAGTCCTCTATGCCTTCATCCCGTCTGCTCTACGGCAGCACCATCTTTCTCTCGGCCTTCCTGCTCTTCATGATCGAGCCGATCGCCGCCAAGGAGCTTCTTCCCACACTCGGAGGCTCCTCGGCGGTCTGGCTGACCTGCCTCGTCTTCTTCCAGGTCGCTCTCCTGCTGGGCTATCTCTACGCCCACTGGATGACGCGGCACCAGTCGCAGGGGCGGCAGGTCCGAACGCACCTCGGCATCCTGATCGCTGCCATCCTCCTCGTCGCGCTCGCCGCCTACGCCCCGATGACCCTCAGCGGCGGCTCTGGCCATCCCGTCAGCACGATCTTCGCGGCGCTCACGCTTAGCATTGGACTCCCGTTCCTTCTGCTCGGCTCGACCAGCCCCCTGCTCCAGATGTGGCTCGCCCGCGAGGAGCACGGCGCCATCCCGTACGGCCTCTTCGCCCTTTCGAACGCAGGATCGCTCCTCGCCCTGCTCCTGTACCCTTTCCTGATCGAGCCGCACCTGACCCTGCGGCATCAGCGTGCCGCCTGGTCGCTCGGCTTCCTCCTCTACGCCAGCCTTTGCGGACTCCTCGCGCTCCGGGCAGGGAAGAGCGCCGCTCCAGCCGCCGTCCTTCAAGAGGAGCAGGCACCCCCGGCATCGACGCGGAGCAAACTCCTCTGGTTCCTCCTGCCCATGGGAGCGGCGATGCAGCTGAGTGCTGTCACCAGCCATCTGACCTCGAACATCGCCGCCATCCCGCTGCTGTGGATGATGCCGCTGGCGGTCTACCTGCTCACGTTCATTCTCGCCTTTGAGCTGCCGGGACTCTACCGGCGCGGCCTGGTTGTCCGCTTCCTCGTCCTCATGCTGGCGAGCCTCGGCTATGCGCTGACGAAGACCGACGCGACTCTGCCCATCGCCCTCGGCATCCTCTTCTTCCTTGTCGAGGTCTTCGCCGCCTGCCTCTTCTGTCACGCGGAGGTCTATGCGCTGCGGCCAAAGCGGCAGTCCGAGGCCACGCTCTTCTACCTCCTTATCGCTGCAGGCGGCGTTGCAGGAGCCTTCTTCATCGGCATCGCCAGCCCACTCCTCTTCTCGGCAAACTACGACCTGCCCCTAGCATTCTTCGTGACGGCATCGCTCGCACTCGCCGTCACGTGGAGCGACGGCTGGGCGCAGCGGATGCTCTGGGCGACCGGCAGCGCGCTCCTCTTCGCCCTGCTCATCATGCTGCACATCGTCTACGGCCGCGAGACCCTGCTGCAGGCGCGGAACTTCTACGGCGCCCTTCGGGTGAAGCAGTCGAGCACCCCAGCGGCCACGCAGCCCGTCCGCCTGCTGCTTAACGGGACGATCCAGCACGGGACGCAGCTCTTCGGTCCTGGACTGAGCCGGACCCCGACCTCCTACTACGCACACGACTCCGGCGTCGGGCTCGCGATGGCGGAGTGCTGCAGTGATGGCCCGCGCCACGTCGGGATCGTCGGCCTTGGGGCCGGGACGCTGGCCGCCTACGGCAGACCGGGCGACCGCTTCCGCTTCTATGAGATCAACCCGCTGGTGCGGCCGATCGCACAGAGCCTCTTCACCTACCTCCGGGATTCAGGCGCCGAGGTCAGCTTTGCCGAGGGCGACGCCCGCACCTCGCTGGCCGCCGAGCCGCCGCAGGGCTACCAGCTCCTCGTCCTCGACGCCTTCTCGGGCGACGCCATCCCGCTCCACCTGCTGACGACAGAGGCGATGCAGATCTACCGCCGCCAGCTCGCCTCGGGGGGAATCCTCGCCTTCCACGTCTCGAACCAGTACCTAGACCTCGCCCCCGAGATCGCCCTCCTCGCCCAAGCCAGCGGAATGCAGGCCCGGCGCATCGATAGCCCGGCCGACGAGGCCACCGGAGCCTATCAGTCCACCTGGGTGCTCGTCACAGATCGGCCGGGCTTCTTCGACGAGGCGGCCGTCCGGCAACGGGTCGAAACCATCAGCGCCATCTCCGGTCTGCACCCGTGGAGCGACGATTACTCGAGTGTTCTGCATATTCTGCGCTGGCATAACCGATAATCGGAGCGGAAAAGCACGCGAGTGGCCACTCTGTCGGCTGGCCGACCGATACATCCCTCTGGCTCAGCCATGCTTCATACTGAGTAAACCTACTGCAGGAACAATCGAGTTGCACGGGGACCTTCGAGTCGCGTAGGGCCGGCCTCGCATCTCAACCTGTACGAAATATCGAACCGTACAAGCGTCCTAAACGATACGAAGATAGAGGCACTCGGGCATGGAATTTCACATTTCGCGTACAGTTCGCGACCGTTACGGTGTCAGTGAACTGCTGTTTAACTACGCGGGCAATGTCGTATTTGCAGATCTGGCAGCAAGTCGTACGCTCGCCAACCGTATCAACGAGGTTCGCAACGCCAGCGAGAACCCAGATCAGGCCATCCATGCAGGCAGCCTCTTCGCCATGGGTCTCGTCGACGAGCTGAGCCACGCGATCATGGCCCGCTACCGCGAGACCGCCGATCCGGAGGTCCTGCCCGAGGCACTGCGCTGGTTTGAAGACCAGAGCAATCCTGCAGAGGTCGACAAGCTGCTCACAAGCTTCGCGCAGCAGTTCCCCAATGTAGCCGTCTATCGCGGCGAGCTGACGGTTGCCGAGTGGATGAAGGGATCAACCGACGGCATCGCCCACCGCGAGGCCGCCTTCGAGGAGATGCTGCTTCTCTGGATCGCGAACAGCAACCCCGCTTTCACCCCTTTCCGCGAGCTCTTCGACGACACCAGCCTCGCAAAGACAACGATCTACAAGTCAGTCAGCGAGCGGTTCGAAGACTACTTCGCCACTCGGCCGCTCTTCGATCCCGAGGTCGGAACCTTACTCGATGCGCTCCGTGCCCCGATGCTCGCATCGCCCGACTCGCTCACCGGCCAGCTCGCCTATATCCGTGAGAGTTGGACCGAATACCTGGGCGAGGAGGTCCGCGAGATCCTGCTCGCCATGGACGTCGTTCGGGAAGAGGATGTCGCTATCTGGATGCGCTTTCACCCGCCCGCACCCGGCTCGGCCCGCAGCCGCGACCGCAGGCAGGGTGGATGGGGAGCCGAGGGCTTCGTCGGTGACGAATACATTGGCTTTGCCGTCTCCGAGGCCGAGGTCCACGCCCGACGACTCCGCGCGGCAGCCGAGGCAGAGCAGCCCGTCGTCAACGAATACGAGGCCTTCAGCCCTGACCAGGCCTGGATGCCGACGGTTGTCCTGATCGCCAAGAGCACCTACGTCTGGCTCGAACAGCTTTCGAAGAAGTACCAGCGGCACATCCACCGGCTCGACCAGATCCCCGACGAAGAGCTCGCACTGCTGGCAAGCCGCGGTCTGAATGGCCTCTGGTTGATCGGCCTCTGGGAGCGCAGCACGGCATCGCAGACCATCAAGCGGCTTCGCGGACAGGCGGATGCAGTTGCTTCGGCTTACTCGGTCGCCGACTACCGGATCGCAGACGATCTCGGCGGCGAGCCCGCTTATCGGCACCTTCGCGATCGCGCTGCCGTAGCGGGCCTGCGGCTCGCCAGCGACATGGTTCCGAACCACATGGGCATCGACTCGACCTGGGTCATGGAGCACCCTGAGTGGTTCATCTCACGCACGGACAGCCCCTTCCCGGTCTACAAGTTTGAAGGTCCGGATCTCTCGAACGACAGCCGCATCGAGATCAAGATCGAAGACCATTACTTCGACCAGACCGACGCCGCGGTGGTCTTCCGCCGCCGCGAGCGCAGCTCAGAACACACCGATTACGTCTACCACGGCAACGACGGCACCACCTTCGCGTGGAACGAC
>CAZZZQ010000010.1:0-1237 GCA_964658405.1 uncultured Sphingomonas sp. | reverse complement strand
CGTCCGCGAGCAGGTCATGCAGACCATCCTGCAGGTCGCGCGCCTCTTCCCGATCATCCGCTTCGACGCCGCCATGACGCTCGCGAAGAAGCACGTCCAGCGGCTCTGGTTTCCGCTCCCCGGCGTCGGCGGATCGATTCCGTCCCGCGCCGAGTCCAGCATGACCAACGCCGAGTTCGACGCCCTCATGCCGGCTGAGTTCTGGCGCGAGGTGGTCGATCGCGTCGCCGTCGAGGTTCCCGGAACGCTCCTGCTCGCCGAGGCCTTCTGGCTGCTCGAGGGCTACTTCGTCCGTACCCTTGGCATGCACCGCGTCTACAACTCCGCCTTCATGAACATGCTGCGCGATGAGGAGAACGCCAAGTACCGTTCCTACCTGAAGAAGACGATCGAGTTCGACCCGGACATTCTGAAGCGCTACGTCAACTTCATGAGCAATCCCGACGAGCGCACGGCAATCGATCAGTTCGGCTCGGGTGACCGCTACTTTGGCGCCTGCACCCTGCTCGCCACGCTCCCCGGTCTGCCGATGTTCGGCCACGGCCAGGTCGAGGCCTTTACCGAGAAGTACGGGATGGAATACAAGAAGGCCCGCTTCGACGAGTATCCGAACGAGGATCTCGTCGCGCGTCACCAGCGCGAGATCGCCCCGCTGCTAAAGAATCGGCAGCTCTTCGCCGGCAGCAGCGACTTCTTCCTCTACGACTTCCGCACCGGCGACGGCAGCGTGGACGAGAACGTCTACGCCTACTCAAACCGCGAGGGTAACGAGCGCGCCGTCATCCTCTTCAACAATCGCTACGGCAGCACGCAGGGCAGCATCCGTATCTCGGCCGAGACGATGGATAAGGGCAGCGGAGCGCTTCAGACCCGCCCGCTCGGCGAGGCGCTCCACCTGCCTTCGGATGACGCGATCATGGTTGCCTATAAGGACGCCGCGACCGGCCTCGAATACCTGCGGCGCTCCCGCGATGTGGAGCATCACGGCCTCCACTTCGAGCTGCGGGCGTACCAGTATGTCGTCCTGCAGAGCTGGCGCGAGCTCCGCTCAACGGCTGAGCAGCCATGGGATCGCCTCTGCGACGCCCTCAACGGCGCAGGCGTCTATCACCTCGACGACTCGCTCTCGAAGCTGCGCCTCCGACCGCTGCACGAGGCGCTCCGTCAACTGCTCAGCCCCGCAGCGATCCAGACGGTCATCGACGTCGCCGAGGAGAAGCGCCTCGAGAAGCAGCCT
>CAZZZQ010000009.1:8300-18731 GCA_964658405.1 uncultured Sphingomonas sp. | reverse complement strand
AACATTCCTATGCGACAGAGGTATGGATCGCACGCGGTGTCCAGGCCGCCGCAGCCTCTACGAATCTCGTAAAGATAGCGCGGCTGGTCGGGCTGATCTCAAAGCTGCGCTCCGCGTGCCACTGGATCCCGAGGACGAAGTGATCCTTACCGTTCTCAGCAGATTGACCGCCTTCAAGCGCCTCGATGACGCCGTCTTGTGGGCATCGCGCTACGACGCGGAGATTATCGCCCGGGATTCCGACCGCCTGGTGATGGCTGGAGTTGATCGGCAGACGCAGAAAGGCGTCCTGCTCCGGAGCTTCAGTGGCATCCGTAGCGGAGCCGAGCAGCGAGGCAGGTGCGATGGCAGCAGCATGAGCGATCGCAACGGAGCCGCCCGCTGCATGATTGACCGGGAGAATGGTTAGATCCTGCACGAGCGTACCTCCCCGCCATACGTTCAAAACCTGTAGACCAAAGCAAATCCCGAGAAGCGGCTTGTAGAGGTTATGGGCGTCCTGCAGAAGCAACTCATCGACATTCTCCCGGGGGAGGTCAGCCGGAGCGGTTGCAGGCTCAGCCTCCTGGCCATATTTCTGGGGATTCACGTCCGCCGGACTGCCTGGTAGGAGAATGCCCTGGCATGAGCTAGCAAGGTTAGCAATCTCCGACGGCGTGGCCGAAAGCGGGATTTCGACCGGAATTCCGCCGGCTCGCTCAACCGCGGAGGCGTATTGGGGCCAGCATTTCAGGTTGTACTCGAGATCGCTGCTCGTCGGGACAGGAATGGCGATGCGCGGCTTGTTTGTAGTCATCTCTTCGATGATAGTGCGTGCGATTGTTCCACGTGGAACATTGCTCGCCCGAGCGGATTGTTCCACGTGGAACATTGTGGGTCGCTCAATGGAGGAAGACGGCCGGTCCTTCGACTTCGCTTAGGATGACAAGTCAAAGCTTTATGTCCCAAGTCGCGAATGTTCCACGTGGAACATCTTTAGGCGGTGTGCTGGGAGTAGAGGAGGGAGATTGCCTTGTAGAGCTGTTCGGTGAGGAAGTCGGCGTCGCGGGTGGTGAGGCCGTCTGTCGGGATGGGGTCGCCTATGATCAGCTTTAGGGGGCGGGGGGAGAGGTGGTAGGTGTGGATTGGGAGTAGCTCGTAGGTGCCGATCAGGGCGATTGGGATGAGCGGGACGCCGGCGCGGATGGCCATAAAGGCGCAGCCGGACATCATGGACTGGAGCTGGCCTGTCTCAGCGCGGCCGCCTTCGGGGAAAAGGACCAGGGGAAGGCCGGATTTGATGGTAGCGACGCCGCGGAGGAGGCCGGCGATGGCGGTGCGGGAGCTCTTCTGGTCGATCGGGACCTGGCCGGAGCGGTTGAGGTACCAGCCGATAAAGGGAATCTTCCAAAGTCCGGATTTGGCGAAGATGCGGAACTGAAAGGGGAGTTTGGCGAAGAGGACGGGGGTGTCCATGTAGCTGAGGTGGTTTGAGGCGTAGACGGCGGCTGGTGCGTGCTTCAGCTTCTCAGCGCCGATGATGGTGACTGGTGAGAGCGTTATTAGGAGGAGGGACCGGCCCCAGATGCTGGCGATGGCGTGCTGCTGGCGGCCTGAGGTGTCCCAGAGGCCGCAGAGGAGCGAGATGCAGCCGAAGAAGGTTGTCGACAGGGCCATCAGCGGGATGAAGATAAGGTAGGTGAGCCAGCGAAGTGCAACGCTGCGGGTGTGATCGGGTCGTGCGTCCACACTCATGCAGGCACCACGAGGTGGCGGAGCTCGCCGATGAGGTAGACGGAGCCGGTGGCGAGGATGATGCCGTCGGGCGGTGTAATGGCTCGGGCCTGGGCGAGGGCTCCGGCCATGTGCGGCGCGGCGTGGGCGGGGATTGACAGGGCGTGGGCGGCGGCGAGGAGTTCTTCGACCGAGCTGGCGCGCGGGTTGTCGATGGGGGCGAAGACGATGTGGTCGCGGCGGCGGGCGGGGTCGCCGTCGGCGCTGGAGTCGAAGAGCGGAAAGAGGATGCGGGACATCTCGGCGAGTGACTTGTCGCGAAGGCAGGAGAAGAGCAGGGTGCGGGGGCGGTCTTCGGGCAGCTGCGCGATGGCGGCGCGGAGGGTCCATGCACCGGCGGGGTTGTGGGCGACGTCGAGGAGCAGATCGGGGCCGTCGTGCAGGTGGAAGAGTTCGAGGCGGCCGGGCCAGTGGGTGGTGCTGATCCCCTCCTGAATCGCGGTGTTTGTGATCTTGTAACCTTTCTGGTTACGTAATTCGACTGCGGCGGCGAGGGCGAGGGCGAGGTTCCGGCGCTGGTGGTGGCCGGGAAGCGGGGAGCGGACCTCGAGGGGTTCGTTGTCGATCACGAGGGTGTAGTGGTTGGGTTGGATAGGCGGGCGCGAGGAGGGCTCTTCCAACCCTTCGCCATGGGGCTGCGAAGGATGGGGCATCCGGGCGTCCGGGCTGTTTTCCGGAAGGAAGCTGGCGGCGTTGATGGCGCGGAGGTCGAGCGTAGCGGCGGCCTCGCCGATGGCCTGGTTGGCCTCGGGGTGCTGGGGGAGGGTGATGAGGGTTCCGCCGGAGCGGAGGATGCCGGCCTTTTCACGGGTGATCTCGGCGATGGTGTTGCCGAGGTAGTCCTGGTGGTCGAGGGCGATGTCGGTGAGGATCGAGAGGATGGGTTCGACGATGTTGGTGGCGTCGAGCCTGCCGCCGAGGCCTACTTCGAGGATGGCGATCTCGATCTTCTGCTCGGCGAACCAGGCGAAGGCGACGGCGGTGAGGATCTCGAAGAAGCTGGGGGGATGGGGGAGGGCGCCGTGCTGGACGAGGCCGCGGGCGGTCTCATCGACGTGAAAGTAAAGGCGTGCGAAGTCTTCGTCGTCGATCTGGAGGCCGTTGACCTGCATGCGCTCGTTGACGCGGACGAGGTGCGGCGAGGTGTAGAGGCCGGTCCGGTAGCCGGCGGCGGTGAGGATGCTCGCGAGCGTGGCGGCGGTGGAGCCTTTGCCGTTGGTTCCGGCGATGAGGATGGCGGGCCACTGGAGCTGCGGGTCGCCGAGCGCGTGGGTGAGGGTGCGCATGTGCGCGAGATCCCATTTGCGGCGCACTGTGCCGGGCGCAGGGGGCGCGAGTTCGTGGCCGAGGGCGTAGAGGTGGTCGATGGCGGAGGCGTAGGACATGGGGTTCACCTTCATCATCTTATGGCTTTTGGTGAGGACGGGAGTGGGGGTGGGGCCTTGCGCTCACAAAAGTACCCAGGGGCCTGTTGGTGTGCTGGAGTGCGGGACCATGCGTTCTGGGCTCGGAGGGGAGGGCAACCGCAGGTCCTTCGACTTCGCTCAGGATGACAGGGTTTGGGTGGGTTCGGGTGAGAGCTAATGGCGAAAGTTGAAAGTGTGCTTTCGGAGGTTGTACGTCCCACCCTTGCGGTGGGGCTGCACGGATGGGGCACCCGGCAGATTATGTTCATTGTTTCCGAAAATGCCGTTTTCTGGGCGCGCTGTAGTTCGAGAAGTTGATAAGCTGCATTCAGCCATCGGCACCGAATATCGAGGTCTTCACTATTGGCCCACATAGATCCAAAGTTGATCCTGTTTGTCGCGTTTGCGGGCACTGTACTCACATCGGGATTGATGCAAAAGAGAGCCGTGGACAAGTGGACTCAGAGTACCGGACGTGCCCCTCTGATTCAGAGGGGCCGTGGAAGCTGGGGGGCCTACATGCGGCAGAACAAATCCGATATGCCTAACGAACTTCTGAAGGTGATCTCAATCTGGAGTTGGGTTGGTCGCGCCGCGCTATTAGCCTTCGGGATCGTCATCTTCTTTGTTAGGTAACAAAGAAGATGAAGTGACCTTCCCGTGAAGTCGTTGTTTTCAGCAATGTCGAGTTCCGAGTCGCCGAGCACTGCCGTACTCACTGAAACGGTCGTTTCAGTGAGTACAAGAGCGGCTCCAAGGATCGTCAGTCTGAATGCCCGAACTCAAGATAGGGTCTGGACACTGACACAATCACATCCTCAGGGCTACCTTCTATTGAATCTGCGGGGCCAGGAACCTCTTGAAACTGAATATCGAACTTTATGTATTTGCACTCGCGCAAAACGTAGGTTCTTTGGCGACGGGTTGAAATACCACCTTCAGTGGTAAGAAGGTGATCAAGCTCCCGCCTCTTCATCCCTGCGTGAAGTGTCTGTGTCTGATTCAGGACATTGACGATCCATCGGCTTCGTTGTTCCGTGTACAGAGATCCCTGCGGAACGGCTTCATCATTACGCTCCGCTTGGATTGTTGTCCACTCCGGACTTTGAGAAGATAAGGATTCTGCAGCGGACCTTTCAAGCACGCGGCCAGTAGTGGTGCTGTACAAAGCGTAATTGGCTGGAGTACCGAAGTGCACGGCTATTGCTTTGCCATCGTGCCAAAGATGCCAATCGAGGATTTTTGCTTCTGGATCAATCGTCTGCACGAGTTTCCCATTTTGAAAGATTTCAATCTGGCGCGGCGTTGAAAATAACTCTTGGAGTCCATCCCAGACCTGACAGGCAAGAACGTCAGTGTTTGGCGCTCCGACAATCTGGGAGCAATGATTATCAGCTATTCCTGGAATCAACGGCGAACTCTGAGCATTTCCTTCCCTGCCCAGGATCGGCACTAGACAGAGAAACGCAATAAGGCCGTGAATGCAATTCGATCGAAGCGCATTGGCCCAGGCAACGTCTCGTTTCATGAGGATCATTATCAGCGCGTCTGTAAACGGAGTCCACCGTCCCGCTACCCAGGACGTCTGTGGTTGTCGAGACGAAGCTCCCGCAAAGTCGGTGTTTTGGGCAAGTTCGGTTTTGTTGTTGCCGCAAACGCCGTTTTACGGGCTGTTGACTCAAGCTTCTAGATGTTCCAGTGCCGCAGCCCGTCGTTAGGGAGCGTTGAAGTAGCTACAGAGAGCGATGCACTCGCGCTGAACTCAAAAATACTTCTCAATTACGTGCAGGGACAAAGCAATGATCGCGCACACCCCTCCCCATAAGATCCAGCCTCTAGGATCCTTCAGGCACAGTGTGTTTTCACGTACAGAGTTTCGGAAGGGGTTATCAGGATCGTATTCAAGATTAAAACGATCCCCGATCTGAACTAGTCCGTCTACCTTCATTCCTCGCCTGTATACAACACCTGCTACTTCGTACACATACTCTGCAACGTATGAAGAAGATGCCGGTATTCCTTCGAAGAAGCTTCCATAGTCGGAGCGCAACCACGACAGCTCACAGTTCACGATTTCTGCTTCGACTTCCTTCCATTCCGCTCGTCGAGCCATAGGCTTATCCTCAGCGCGTTTATACAAGTACAAAGACTGCCGGACAGCACCATAACTTTGCTCGCGGAAGTCAGATTTTAGGCAAGTTCAACAGCCATATATCATAAGGCGCTTTAGTCCTCTTAGACGCCGCCGTTTCCATCAGCTGTGATCTCGATTAGCGCGAGGTCGCCAGCCCACCCATTGCGTGGGGGGCGGCTTCGCTTCGGCGTGGAGCGGCAGCCCGGCATTGCCCTTTCGAGGACTGGTACCTCTAATGGCTCTTGGAGAGTTGTGTCGACCCTCAGGCCTGGTGCCCCTGTAGATCGGGGCACCGGGGGCTTGGGGTTTAGGCGAGGGTGAGTTGGAGGGTGGTTACGCTGGCGGGTGGGAAGGTGTGCATGAGGCGTCCGGCGGAGGGGGTTGCGGTCTGGGTGGGGACGGGGTGGACGGCGTTGGGGTGGTCGAAGTCGTTGTGGTCGTGGATGTCCTTGCCGACCAGGACCATGCCCTTGACGCTGGCGATGGTCATGCCGTGGAGGGCGAGCTCGGTGGTCATGGGCTGGGTGAGGTGCGGGTTGACGACGGAGAGGGTGACGACCTTGCCGTTGACGGAGGCGGAGCCGCTGAGGCCGGCGAGCTGCCTGATGGGGGCGGTGGAGCCGACGTAGCTGGCGCCTCCGACGGGGCTGAGGGTGGCGAGGGTGTTGGGGATGGAGGGGGCGGCGAACTCCACGCGGAGGGACTTTGCGCCGCGGTGCGGGAGGTACATCTGGAAGACGTGGAAGGTCGGGGTGACGGTGAACTTATCCTCGCGGGCGAGCATGAGGGAGTGGATGCAGTTGATGCTCTGGGCTACGTTGGCCATGGCCATCTTGTCGGCGTGGCGCTGGAAGATATCGAGCGTGATGCCGGTGAGGAGGGCGTCGCGCATGGTGGATTGCTGGGATAGGTTGTACTGCGGGCCGAGCTCGGTTCCCTTGCCGTACCAGGCGCCCCACTCGTCGACAACGAGCTTGACCTGGTGGGCGCTGTCGACCTCGCTGAGGGCGGTCCAGTGGTTATTGATGACGCTCTCCATGTAGCTGCCGCGGGCGAGGAGGTCGTAGTGGGTGGCGTCGTCGAACTGGAGGGCGTCGCCGTGGGCGAACTGCTTGGCGTCGCCGGAGGTGTAGTAGTGGACGGAGAGGCCGTAGGGGAGGTGGCTGGCGGTGATGGAGCGCATGACGCCGGCGGTCCACTTCATGTCGTCGCCGTTGGGTCCGCAGGCGATGAGCTTGAGGTCTTTGCGGCGGCTGGGATCGGCTCCTGAGGGGGCCTCTGCGCCGTAGCGGGGGTACCAGGTGGTGAAGTCGCGGTATTTGGCGCCGTATTCCTCGGGGGTCTGGTTGCCGCCGCAGCCCCAGCTCTCGTTGCCGACTCCCCAGTACTGGACGTTGAAGGGCTCCTTGTCGCCGTTGGCGGCGCGCTCGTTGGCGAGGGAGTTGGTTCCGGCGGGGGCGTTGCAGTACTCGATCCACTGGTAGAAGTCGCGGGCGGGGAGGGAGCGGAGGTCGGCGGCGAGGTAGGGCTCGCAGCCGATGGCGCGGCAGGTCTCCATGAACTCGTGGGTGCCGTAGCGGTTGGTGTCCTCCTGCTCCCAGAAGGCGCTGCGGCCGGGGCGCTTGCTGGCGGGGCCGATGCCGTCGCGCCAGTCGTAGCTTTCGGCGAAGCAGCCGCCGGGCCAGCGGAGGACGGGGGCCTTGACGGCCTTCATGGCGTCGATGAAGGCCTTACGGATGCCGTTCTGGTTGGGGATTTTGGATTTTTCGCCGACCCAGACGCCGTCGTAGACGACTCCGCCGAGGTGCTCGATGAAGTGGGAGTAGATCTCGGGGGCGATGGTGGCGCCGGGCTCTGCGGCGAGGATGTCGATGTGGGCGTCGACCTGGGTGGCTGACTGGGATAGTAATCGTTTTCCGGAGAGGGCGAGCGAGGTGGCGGCGAGGGTCGAGTTCTGCAGGAAGCGGCGGCGGCTTGTGGGCATCGTGGTCGGGTCTCCGAGGGGCAGGTCCAGAGTAACGATTTCAGGGGCGCTTGGGAATGGGAGTGGCCATCGCGCTGCTTATGTTACTTAGGAGGGCGTTAGAGGGGCGGTTTACCCATCACTCCCGTAACCTTTTTCAATAAAGTTTCGTGACAGTCTCAAAACAGCGGTCCTGCAGGGCAAACTGCTTCTAGAGGTTCTACGTAACCCTTCCAATGCAATCACTTAAGCGTCTGCTGACTCGCCTTGCTGCCCTTTCTCTGCCTGCCTGTCTCATCGCTGCGGTGGCCGGCTGTGGCAGCGGGATTCTTGTTCCCGCGTCGATCGCGCCGGTTGGTGCCTCGACCCCTTCGATCTGGGTGGGAGCGTGGGGTAATTCACCGGTGAATGCGGTCGGCTCCCCGGCGAATCCGGGTGGGTCGGAGCAGAGTTACCGCTTCCTTGTGTATCCGACGATCTCCGGGACCCAGGAGCGAGTTCGGTTCTCGAACTATTTCGGGACGACGCCGGTGACGATCGGGTCGAGCCGGCTGTCGATCGGCACTGATGGTACGGCGGCGGTTGATGCGACGCATGATGTGAAGCTGACCTTCAATAATGGTTCGGCGAGCGTGACGCTTGCGCCGGGACAGATCATCGTGTCGGACCCGGTCAAGCTGACGTACAGCTATGGGCAGACGCTGGCGGTCTCGATGTACCTGAGCGGAAGCTTCCAACCGCTGACGCGGCACGACAGCCTCTTCAACCAGAACTATAAGACGGCAGTGGGCGCGGGCGATGCGACGTCTGACGCGACCGGGGCGGCCTTTACGCAGAGCGAAGGAAGCTGGATGCTGCTAAACGGCATCGACGTCTATGGTCCGTACCAGGGAACGGTTGTGATGCTGGGGAGTTCGACGACGGATGGATTCCGATCGAACTATGGCGACACGAATACTTATCCCGTAGCGAATGTTGCAGTTGCAGGGCAGCATACAGGCCGGATCTCTGACCAGGTGGCGGCGCAATTGAATGCTGCGGGGTACCAGATTGGAGTGATTAATGCGGGTATTTCCGGCAATACCATCACGGATGTAAGCACGAATGCGGGAAATCACATCGAGAATGCGGTCGATCGGCTGCAGCGGGATGTGCTCTCGCAGCCGAACGTCATTGCGATGGTGACTTATCTTGGCTCGATCGATATCCGCTCGGTCGATTGCAAGTCTGCGCCTGCGATTGAGACGGCGACTCAGCAACTGGTGGCAGCAGCGGCAGCGGCCAAGGTGCGGGTGCTGCTGGGGACGATTCCACCATCGGCTTTCTGTACGAATCCAGCGCAGGCGAACTTTGGGCCGACTCCGACGCGCGAGAATCCGTATGCGGGGGGCGAAGATGGTTCGCTGAACGGCGGCGAGGTTCAGCGACAGGCGCTCAACACCTGGATCAGGACGACTGGGGCAACGCTGCCTGGAGTGGTTGGGGTGGCAGACTACGACCAAGCGCTCGCTGATCCGGCGCGGCCGCATTTCCTGCAACCGGCTTATAACTCCGGGGACAACTACCATCCGAACGGTGCCGGATATAAGGCTGAGAGCAAAGCGGTCCCGCTCAACCTGCTCTTAGCGCCGACACACTAAAGGGATAAGTCCTTCGGTGTCAGCAGAAGTTGCCTGCCTGCAACTTTTATTTTAAAACTTCGTCTAGGAACGTATGTTCCTAACCAGACGTTCCCTCCATATTGGCGATGTGTGCCTGGCTGGATTTCTTACTGCACTGTTGCTTCTTAATGGCTGCACGAGCTATAGCAATGTAGTGGCGCCGGTTGCAACGGCCACTGGTACGCCTAAGTGGGTGGTTAGCTGGGGAGCCTCGCCGGAGAATGCGCTTTCGACGTCGGAGAATCCCGGCGGTTCGGAGCAGACGTTCCGATCTCTTTTTTCGCCGACGGTATCCGGCACGCAGGAGCGAGTCCACTTCTCCAACCTCTTTGGAACGACTCCCTTGACGATCGGAGGGGCGCGTCTTGCCGTTGATCCTGGCGATAATGCGGCAATCGATCCGGACCATGATGCACCGCTTACCTTTTCAGGCTCCACCAGCGTCACAATTCCTGCAGGGGGTGCGGTCGTCTCCGATCCGGTGAACATTAGCTACGCGTTCGGGACTAAGCTGGCCGTGACTATGTATCTTCCTGGGACCTTCGGGCCGGTAACCCAGCATGAATCGCAGGTGCAGACAAGCTACGCAACGCCGGTTAACGCCGGCAATAAGACGACAGACTCGGCGGGAACGTCCTTCACCCAGACGAACACGGAATGGTTTGTGGTGAGCGGTGTCGATGTCTATGGAGATTACCAGGGGACCGTGGTGCTTTTTGGCAGCTCTTCAATTGACGGCCATGCCTCCAACTACGGCAGCACCAACAGCTATCCCGTGGCGAATGTGCCGGTCGCGAATCAGGATAGCGATCGACCCTCCGACTGGCTGGCGCGCCAGCTCCGTGCCGCCGGGTACAACATGGGAGTCTCGAACGCCGGGGTCCTTGGGGATCCGGCCGGACCTACCAGCGGTGCGACGCCGGCGGCGGGGATCACGGATGGAATTGATCGGGAGGCACGAGATGTCTTTTCTCAGGCCGGGATTACCACGATGATCACCTATATAGGGGCAGTGGACATCAAATCGAACGATTGCAAATCAGCGCCCGCCGTGGAGGCGTCGCTCACGACCATCATCGCGCAGGCTGCTGCGCAAAATATTCGGGTGATTGTAGGGACGCTGCCTCCGTCGACCTTTTGCGAAAATGCGGCGATGGCGAACTATGGGCTGTATCCGAACGCTGCGAATCCGTATGCGGGTGGTGCGACGACTCCGGGGCCGATCAATCCGGGGGAGACGCAGCGGATGCTCGTCAATACGTGGATTCGGACGACTGCGGTCAGCCTGCCGGGCGTGGTCGGGATTGCGGACTTCGACAAGGCGCTGGCTGATCCTGCGAATCCGAGCTTCCTGCTTCCGAACCTGAATTCGGGGGATAACACGCACCCCAATGGCTATGGGTACAGTATCCAGTCGGGAGCGATTCCGCTCGACAAGATTCTTCCCTAGTAGCTTCTGTTCAAGCGGGGCCGCTTCGCCGAAGGATGGCGAAG
>CAZZZQ010000009.1:0-8290 GCA_964658405.1 uncultured Sphingomonas sp. | reverse complement strand
CTTTTTTATTCTGAATTTCATAGGAGAGGCTCTTCGAAATCGCGCCTTTGTTGCTGTAAGCCGATCTTTGTTCCGAGCTGGAGACCTATCTCCATTGTTTGCCGCCTCTCCCGTTTGGCTATTGCATTGCACACCTCTGGTCAGACCACATAGATGTTTCACGTGTATGGCTAAGTCCGATACGAAGGGCTTAACCAGTCGTGTGTCCGTTCTTTGGCTATGCTTTCGAGGAGACGAGTTGAACAAGCTTTTCCGTTTGGCATTTCTGCCGCTGTCGTTTTGTATCGGCCTTTCAGTCGCCTCCGCCCAGTCCATTACGACCGGTGAAATTACTGGCCAGATCGTCGATCCCAGCGGCGCCAGCGTGACCGGGGCCGAGGTTACACTGACCAGCATCGCCCAGGGAACCACGCAGACGGCCACCACCGGAGCGAACGGCTCCTACCGCTTCTCGCTCCTGCGTCCGGGAGCCTACACGATCTCCGAACAGGGCATGAGCATGTCGGCGAAGGCGTCCGGCATCGATGTGAGCGTCGGCCAGTCGACCATGGTGAACCTGACCGCTCGTCCTGGCGCGACCGAGATCACGGTCGAGATCAGCGCGGCTCAGCCCCTGCTCCAGACCGAGAATGCCAACACGTCCACGACCTTCAGCATGCAGCAGGTCCAGGAGCTTCCGCTTGCCGGCGGCGACCTGACCAGCCTGGCGCTGACTGCCCCCGGCGCTGTGATGTCGACCGGCGGCGGTCTGAGCAGCAACTTCTTCATCTACGGCATGCCCGGAACCTCGAACCTGTTCACCCTGAACGGCGCCGACCTGATGGACCCGTTCTACAACGTGAACAACTCCGGCTCGTCGAACAACACGATCGGCGCGCAGGAGATTGAGAGCGTCTCGATCGTGACCCCGGGCTACTCCGGCCAGTACGGCCGCCTGCCGGGCGCGAACGTGAACTACATCACCAAGGGCGGAAGCAATCGCTTCCACGGCTCCGGCAAGTACATGTACAACGGCAGCTTTTTGAACGCGAACGACTGGTTCACAAACTTCTACGCGCCGGGTGCTCCGAAGACCAAGACGATCTCGAACGAGTACGGCATCGATGTCGGCGGCTACATCATCAAGGACAAGCTCTTCTTCTACTTCGACGATGAAGGCCTGCGCTATGTATCGGCGAATGCGAACACCGTTGTTGTTCCGACGGCCGCGTTTGCGAATACGGTGCTTGCGAACGTTGCTGCGAATCAGCCGTCGCAGCTTGCGTATTACAAGTCGATCTTCTCGCTCTACAGCGGCGCGAACCAGGCTTCGACGGCGATACCGTACACGCCAGCGACGAATGCATCGCTGGGTTGCGCGGACTTCAACCAGAAGGGTTTTGGAGCGACGGTCGATGCAAACGGCAACACGACCTACGGTCAGCCCTGCGCGGCGACCTACACCAGCCCGAACAACTCGCTTAACACGGAGCAGTTCTACGCGATTCGGATCGACCAGATCATCAGCGCAAACGATAAGGCGTTTTATCGGTACAAGCATGATTTCGGGATCCAGGCGACGGCGACCGATCCGATCAACTCCGCCTTCAGCGCGAACAGCGTCCAGCCGGAGTGGGAGGGTCAGTTCAACGAAACTCACATCTTCTCGCAGAGCCTGGTGAACAACTTCACTGCGGCCGGTTCCTACTATAAGGCGATCTTTGGACCGACCAATATTGGAGCGGCGCTTGCGGTCTTCCCCACGACGATCGCGTTTCCGAACTTCACGCAGATGGGTGGCAGCAACAACTCCTACCCGAGCGGTCGCGATGTCGCCCAGTACCAGTTCGTCGACGACGTCTCGTATACCAAGGGAAAGAACACGTATAAGGCTGGCGTCAACTTCCGCCGGAACAACTTCTCGAACTTCGCCAACCAGCCGGGCAGCTCAGGGCTGACGACGATTGCCAGCACGACTGACTTCTTCAACGGCACGATCTCGAACCTGAACCCGGCAGCGCCGACCTCTGGCGAAGGCCAGCTTGGCGGCAGCACGGTCGCCTACAGCTTCCCGACCGGAGGCCCGATCGAGGCGCGATTCTACTCGCTTGGCTTCTACTTTGAAGACCAGGTCAAGCTTTCGAACGAGCTGCAGATTACGGCGACGCTCCGCTTCGATCGCAACTCGAATCCTTACTGCCGCACCGCATGCTTTACGCGTCTGACCGGCCCCTTTGGTTCGATCGCACATGGCGCTGCGCTGCCGTATAACCAGTCCATCTCGACGGGAAACCACACGCCGTATACCTCGGTTCAGGGTGTTTCGATCCAGCCGCGGTTCGGCTTCGCGTTCACGCCGGGCGGCTCCAATGGCCGGACGGTCCTGCGGGGAGGCGTTGGGATGTTTGCCGACTCACCCATCCTCGCGCTTACGTCACGCTTCCTGACCGCGGCACCTGCTGACCCCGCGTTCACGCTGCAGGGTGCAGGAACGTATCCGATCTACGCCGCGGCGCCGGGCAGTGCGTATAGCGCGCTTGCCGCTTCGAACAAAGCGTTCCAGTCCGGCTTTGCAAACGGGGGCACGCTTGCCTCGATTTCAAGCGCTGTCGCTGCCGCGGGAAGCACCTTTGCCGCCCCGAACTATGCGGCGTCGGTCAACAATAAGCTCAAGAATCCGAAGTACCTTGAGTTCAACCTGGATATTCAGCATGCCTTTGGGGTCGCTGACGTCTTTGACATCAACTACGTCGGCAACTATGCCTATGACATCTTCCTGCAGAACGGAAATGCGAACGCCTACGCGATCAAGGGTGATGGCTTTGGCGGTCTTCCGAATACGCAGACCGATCCCCGGTTCAAGGCAGTGACGAACCTGGGGAATGATGCTCACTCGAACTACAGCGGCCTGATCCTGAACTATCGCCACCAGTCGAAGTTCGGCCTGACGACCTCTGCCTCCTATACCTACAGCAAGGGGCTTGGAACGACCTCGAACGGTGGACTGTATGGCGCGAATGCCGGCGTTGAAGGCGATCCGATCTTCCAGATCGACCCGAACAGCGTCAGCCGTCTCAACTACGGTCCGCTCGACTATGACGTTCGGCACTCTGCGAACGGCAACTATGTCTGGAACATCCCGGTGCCGATCAAGGGCTATCTTGCGAAGCAGGCCCTGGGCGGATGGACGATCTCCGGTGTTGTGTTCTACAAGTCCGGACTTCCCTTCTCGGTCTATAACAGCGCTGCACGAACGGCGGAGGTGGGCAGCAGCTCTACCTCGACGAGCTATGTTCTGGCCGGACAGCTTCCCGGACAGAGCTTTGGCCGTTGCCAGAATCCGAACACGGTCTGCATGACCAAGTCGCAGTTCGCCGCGACGACGGCAGCGCAGATCCCGTACGGCTTCGGTAACGTGGCGCTGAACCACTATCGTGGGCCGAGCTTCGTTGATACGGATACGAGCATCACGAAGTCGATTACCTTCCACGACAGCTACAAGTTCAAGTTCGGTGCGATTGCGAACAACGTTCTCAATCACCCGAACTTCGCCCCTCCGACCAACAGCGTGACGAGCAGCACCTTCGGCACGATCCAGGCAACGGTGGTCTCCTCACCGAGCAGCCTGTACGGCAATGGCCAGGGAGCCGCGCCTTCGGGACGCGTCCTTGCGCTGACGGCCGGCTTCAACTTCTAACCCTCACCAGCAGCTGGCAGCAGAGAACGGCCCTCTCTCTCTATATATAGAGCGAGGGCCGTTCTGCGTTTCAGGCGTCGTCGTTGCGGGTCGTATGCGGTGCGCGGATGGTTGAGCGGATGCGGCGGCGATGCGATGAAGCCAATACCTGGTCTCGCGCTGTGTTTTCTGCGCAAAGGCTACTGATTTTAGGACTTCGTCAGTCCTTTCTACGTAATTTCATAGACTTTTAGTGTTGTATTGCGGTAGACGTGCTTCATTCGTAACGTTACCGACATATTGCGGAATGGCAAGGCAATTGCATATGACGTTCCATATCTCACGAATTTCGTAGCGCCTCTTCCGAGGAACTTGGATTGTCCGAACTCTCTTCACTGCTGGCCGGTGAAGACGCTGTACTCAACAAAGACCCCAGGAGCACCGTGTTCATGTTTTTGAAGCTTGCATCTGTCAAGAAGTCTGCAACTGTTCTCTTCCTCTCCACCCTGCTGATCGGCTCTTCTCTTGCACAGACCAGCAAAGGAATTCTGGCTGGCGTCGTTCGTGACTCGACCGGAGCCGTGGTGCCTCATGCGGCGGTGACGGTCGTCAACCAGGAGACTGGCGAGACTCGTAAGACGCAGTCGGGCGGGGACGGTGCGTTCCGCCTGGAGGCACTGACCGCCGGACACTATACGGTGAGCGGAACGGAGACGGGCTTCTCTACCTCGAAGACGTCTGATCTGGATGTACGGTCCTCGGTGGTTACAAGCTACGACATCACGCTGAGTGCCGGTTCGACGAACGACACGGTGACGGTTGAGGCGACCTCGGCCGGCATCAACACGGTGAACGGTCAGCTCGCTGGCGTTATCGGCTCGGAGGACCTTCGGGCGCTTCCGATCTTCTCGCTGAACCCGATCGATCTGGCGACCACGGTCCCCGGAGTACAGACGGTCAGCCAGGGTGCCGGTTTCAGCAACGGAACCAACATCGAGGTCAACGGAGCACGTCCCCGGGCGAACAACTTCCTGCTGGACGGCCAGGAGATCAACGACGTCGGTATCGGTGGGCAGGCGTTTCAGCCCCAGATCCCGGACATCTTCCAGTCGGTGACGGTCATCACCAACAATGCTTCGGCGGAGTATGGCCGGGCGGGTGGAGCTGTTGTCAACCTGGTGACCAAGGCCGGAACGAATGACTTTCACGGTTCAGCGTTTGAGCGATACACCGGCTCGGGCCTGAATGCACTGGACGGCGTTACGCGGCAAGGCAAGGTAAGCGGCACGCCCCCGGCCGGCTACATTCCTCCGGCGAAGGCTCGCTACGATCAGCACCAGTATGGTTTCACTGCCGGCGGCCCGATCATCAAGAACAAGCTGTTCGCGTTCGGTGCCCTGCAGATCTCTCGCCTCTACGGTAAGGAGACTCCGAACCGCCTGGAGCTCCCCGACCAGGCTGGCTATAACACCCTCCAGGCGATCGGCGGATCGCAGGTCGCGCTGCTTGACCAGTACCTCAGTGGCGGCAGCTATCTGTCGACCTATGTTCCCTTCGCCACCGCAGGCGTCGTGAACCGGATCAACGTTGGTGCACAGAATGGCTGCCCGGCTACCGGCTGCATCGTAACGACCGGCTATTTTCAGCGGCAGAACGAGAACGAGAGCAGCCCCGACACCCAGTGGACCTATCGTGTGGACTTCACGCCTTGGGAGAAGGATTCGGTATCCGTCCGCTATCTCCATGACCGCGGATCGCTGAGCCCCGACTTCTTCACAAACGGCAGCGCGCTCGTCGGCTTCGATACGCAGCAGGGCGGACCAACGGAGCTGGGTGCAGGCACCTGGACCCACATCTTCTCGTCGAACGTTCTGAATGAGCTGCGCGCTTCTGAAGCTCGGCTCGGATTCACCTTCTCACCAACGGCGGCAACACTCGCTAACCCGCTCTACGCTCTGTCTACCCTGAGCATTGCAAACGTTGCAGTCGACTCAAGCGGCGCTTCCTCGCTTGGACCGAACCAGACCTTTCCGCAGGGACGGAGTGAGGAGTTGTACCAGCTTCAGGATACGGTTGGTATCACCAAGGGACGTCACTCGATTCGCGCCGGCTTCGACATTGGGCGCATTCTCGAGACCGATATCGTTCCTCTGAACGCGAAGGGCACACTATCCTTCAACAAGGGCGGCACCTACGTGTCGTCACTCGGAAACTTCCTGCAGAACCAGCTTGGACCGTCCGGTACGGCAACCAGGACCTTCGGCAACACCCGCATCGACCCGCACGGCTGGCGCAGCGGCGTCTTTGTGCAGGACGACATCAAGCTGACAACCGACCTGACGATCAACGTTGGTCTGCGGTACGACTACCTGTCGAATCCGGCGAACTCGCTCACGTACCCCGCCGTCGATCCGACTAACATCTATCAGCCGATCAACACGGTCGTAAAGATGAAGAACGATACGAACAACATCGCACCGCGTATCGGCTTTGCGTTCAGCCCGCATGACGGCGGCTTCTTCGGCGACGGCAAGAACGTCATCCGCGGCGGCTTCGGCATCTTCTACGACAGCACCTTCAGCAACATTGTGACGAACAGCGCCGCCTCGGCTCCGAACGCGGTTGCGGGCACGCTAACCTCGACGACCGGCAACGGTCTGACGAACGCGACGGGCCTGATCGGTTCCATCTCGCCCACGCTGTCGGCACAGTCCTCTGTGACCAGCGAGGTCAACAACGCGGTGAACCCGGTGACGTATCAGTACAACCTGGGCGTGGAGCGCCAGGTCACGGGTTCGACGACGATTGCGGTGCGGTATATCGGCGCGCTGGGCAAGAAGTTGTTTGCCAACCAGCAGTACAACTACTTTGCAAACGGAGCGCGGCTGAACGCAACCCGCGGGATTATCAACGCGCGCGGTAACTTTGCGTCTTCCAACTACAACGCTCTGCAGATCGAGGGAACGCATGCCTTCTCGCATGGCTTCCAGATCAATGCGAACTATGCGTACGGCAAGAACATGGATAACGGTTCGGAGATCTTTGCGGCAACCGGCGTCCAGACCTCGTACACGGCCGATCTTTCGCCCCAGGGCCGTGGCCAGGACTATGCAAACTCCGGTTATGATCACCGGCATTATGTCTCGGTCAGCTATGTCTGGACGCCGACTGGATTCCGCGCGGATAACTTTGCCGCCAACGCGATCCTGGGAATCCTGACGCGGCACTGGACTCTCTCCGGAATTGAACAGTTCCAGAGCGGTACGTATACCTCGTTCAATACCTCCGGATACGACACGAACGCGGATGGAAGCTCGGCAAACGATCGTCCCGTCCTCGGCAACCAGGGTGCGGCACTCGGCACGGCAGGAATCGACGGGCACTGGGTCGGTGGAACGACGGGCGTCTACTACGATGTAGCGACCGCCAATACGTCGGGTGATCTGGTTCAGGTGACCCCGTCACAGGTTCACTGGCTGATCCCCTACGGACCGCAGAACCAGTTCCTGAAGCAGGAGATCGGTCGCAACAGCTACTCGAATCCAGGCTCGACACGGAATGACATCGCTCTTGAGAAGGGTATCGGTACGTCGTACCTCCACCTGGATCGCGGCCGATTCATCCTCCGGGGCGAGGTTCAGAATATTGGCAACCATAACGATGTCGGGATTGTGGACACCAATATTGGCGATATCGGCAGCAGCTTCCTGAACACGTCGAATGGGCGCCAGTCCGCTGGACGGCAGATTGTGCTCTGGGGCAAGTTCGTCTTCTAAACGGGGCTGGAACGATCCAATCTCCTGAACGTCTGGCTGGCCGGGTACCCTTTCGAGGGTCTCTGGCCGGCCTTTGACGGGTTAAATGACAGGGCAAAGGCGCCCTGACGCCGGGCGGGCGCCACTACGTGGATTTTTGACGCTTCGCGTTCGTTTCGGTGCTTCTCTAGTGGCCGGAGTGGTAGGGGTGGCCGGCGAGGATGCAGAGGGCGCGGTAGACCTGCTCGGCGAGGATGACGCGGGCCAGTTCGTGGGGCAAGGTCATCGGGCCGAAGGAGAGCAGGAGGTCCGCGCGGGAGCGGGCGGCGGGGCTCCATCCATCCGCGGGGCCAATCGCGAGGATGACGGACTGGGCCCCGGTGTCGCGGAGCCGCCCGAGTTCGGCGGCGAACGCCTCCGAGGAGAGCTGCTTGCCGCGGCTATCGAGGAGGACCAGATAGGCGGGGGTTCGGCCCGGGGTGTTGGATTGGAACGCTTCGAGGAAGGCCGCCTCCGAGAGGAAGGCCTGCTGCAGGATGGGCATGAAGCGGGTGGAGCGCTGGACGTACTCCGCCACCAGATCGTCAAACGCCCTCATCTTGCTTTTGGTTCGGCGGGGAGCGATGGAGACCAGGGTCAACTTCAAGAGAACCTCGTCCAGAAACTCATACTCACGTCAATTTTAGTCGGACTCATGATGAAAATCTGTAGATTTCTTCGGCTTATGCAGTCGTGGCGAGGGCCGGATGGGCTGGATTAGTGGCTAAGTAGTACATAAACCGAACGTTCACACTTTGGTCCACAAATTGCCTAGACGAAGATAACGTTACTACTCCTGGAGTCTCACCTGATGAACAAGCTTTTGACCTCACTTTCGCTT
>CAZZZQ010000008.1:0-18983 GCA_964658405.1 uncultured Sphingomonas sp. | reverse complement strand
CTTGAGAACTACTACATCAAGAGCAAACGCTCGATCCAGAAGCCGTCCCTCGACGGCCCCGCCGCCTACGTGCTTCCGGCGAGCCCAGCGGAGCTGAACCGTCAACTCCAGCTGCTCAACGTTCTCAAGCTTCAGCACGTTGAGGTCAGCCAGCTTACTGAGGCAGTCAGCAGCTCCATCCCGGCGGCAAAGCGCGGCGATCCGGCGACGACGCAGAGCTTTCCGGCAGGCAGCTACATCATCCGGCTGGACCAGCCTTACTCGCGCATCGCCGACGCCCTGCTCGACAAGCAGTACTGGGCGCCCGATGACCCGCAGAAGCACCCCTACGACGATACCGGCTGGTCCTTCACGCAGCTCTTCAACGTGAAAGCCTTCCGCGTCACCGACCCCGCCATCCTCAAGGCCGGAATGAACCCTGCGGACCTTGCTGATCCCTCGGGCAAGCTGACTGGAACGGGCTCCATCTCGGCGATTGCGAACACCGGCCAGACCTCCCTGCTTGCGCTGCTCTACACCCTGAAGTCTGGCCATGTTGATGTCGCCGAGAAGCCGTTCGACGCCGGCGGCACGCACTTCGAGGCGGGGTCACTCCTGATCTCGGGCGCGGATGATGCCGCACTGACTCCGGCGCTCAAGAAGCTCAATCTCGACGCTACTCGCCTGGGTGCGGCACCGACCGTCGCCACACATCCCGCGACGCCGCCGCGCATCGCCTTCATGCACAGCTGGCTGGGGACGCAGACCGAGGGCTGGTGGCGGCTCGCCTTCGACAAACTCGCGATTCCGTACACCTACATCAGCACGCAGATCGCGGCGGCCGACCCTGACCTTCGCACGAAGTACGACGTCATCATCTTCGCACCGGTGGGACATGTCTCGACCGCCGAGATCATCAACGGCCTGCCGATGTACGGCAACGCCATGCCATGGCAGAAGACCGCCCTGACGCCGAACTTAGACCTGCTCGACCAGACCCCTGACACCCGCCCTGGCCTTGGCTATGAGGGCGTCGGACATCTCAAGAGCTTCGTAGAAAAGGGTGGCCTGCTCATCACCTGTGAGGACACGGCACAGTTTGCGATCGAGACGGGGCTTGCTCCAGGCGTGTCCGTCGCAACGACCTCGGACAGCCGCGTGGTCGGGAGCATTCTCAGCAGCGTCTTCGTTGCGCGGACCAGCCCGGTCGCCTATGGCTACGGCGTAACGCTTCCCGTGATGAGTGCGGACGGGATGGCGTTCAACGTCAGCAACAGCATGGCGCGTGGCGGCAATCGCCTGCTGATGGACCCTTATGCGCACCGGCCGACGGGCCGCGGCGGGCCGGATGAAGCCGACACTCCGCAAGGGCGCGCCATTACCGAGCCGGAGATCCTGCCGAAGCAGCAGCCCTGGCAGCCGCGTGCGCTCAATGAGGACCAGATGCGGAACAATCCGCAGGTCATTCCGGAGCAGCTTAGGCCGGAGGTTATCCTGCGTTTCAACGATGAGAAGAGCCTTCTGCTCTCGGGGCTGATCGATAAGAAGACTTCGATTGCGGAGCGGGCGATTGTGGTCGATGCGCATCTTGGGTCGGGCAATGTGCTGCTGTTTGGCAATAACCCGGTCTATCGCGGGGAGACGATCGGGAGCTACGACCTGGTCTTCAACGCGATCATGAACTTCAACCACCTGGAACACGCAACAATACCAGATCAGAAAAAATAGAACACGCGAAGCGTCCAAAGCTCTATGAAGTAGCACCCGCCCGGCGTAAGGGCGCCTTCGTCTCAGCTAGCAACCGCAGCGACCCGCTGCTCCAGCAGGTGCATCAACGCATACTCCTCGTCATGCAGCGCATGTGTCGGGCGCGGCGGCTTTGGTGCGCGCAACGTCTTCAACGTCTCAACCATCGCGCCACTGAGATAACTTTCGATCACCTCGGGGTGAACATAGCACTTGCGGCAGACCGATGGCGTATTCCCCAGCTTCGACGACACCGATTGAATCGCGCTTACTATATTTTTCTTAGCCTGCGTCTGCGACTCGAAGGCCTCAAACTCCCGCAGCACCATGCAGGCGAGCACTGTCCCTGCCCAAGTACGAAAGTCTTTAGCCGTGAAGTGCTGTCCGGTGATCTCATGCAGATAGTCGTTAACGTCAGCCGAGTCGATCGTATGCGGATCTCCCTCCTCGTCGAGGTACTGAAAGAGTTCATAGCCGGGAGTATCGCGGCAGGTCTTCACGATCCTCGCCAGACGCCGGTCGCTCACATCGATCGTGTGCTGGACGCCGCTCTTCCCTTTGAACTTGAAGGTCATCGTGGTGCCATGGATGTCGACGTGCCGGTTGAGCATGGTGGTCAATCCATACGACTTATTCTCGCGTGCGTACTCCACATTGCCGACGCGAATGAAGGTCGTCTCCAGCAGACGTACGATCGTTGCAAGGATCTTCAACCGCGATAAGCCGTGCCGACCCAGGTCGTGCTCGACGCGCTCGCGGATCGCTGGGAGCGCCTCCCCGAAGAGCATCATTCGTTCGTATTTGACTTCATCGCGTGTCTTACGCCAGTTGGGGTGGTAGCGGCTCTGCTTTCGCCCGCGCGCATCCCGGCCTGTCGCCTGCAGATGGCCGTTGGCAATCGCGCAGATCCACACGTCAACCCAGGCAGGTGGAATGACCAGCGATTTGATTCGCCCCAGCACCTCAGCATCGCGCACCGGTTTGCCGTCGACACCCACATAGCGAAAACCTTTTGCCGCCTTCTTGCGAGTGATCCCGGGCTTGCTGTCATACACATAGCGCAGGCCGGCGGCCCTCGCCGACTGCACCGGATCCGTAACAATCTCTACCGGCTCCATGGTCATGGAATCGTTGGATGCGCCCATATCCGATCGGGAGCGCCGCGCCTCCGCACCGCCTGTTGATGACATCTCAAGCCGTCGCTCGGTCCGCGCGCGATGCACAATTCATACGACTTAGACGGGCTGGTGCCGCCCTTCAAGTACACTATGCTGCATGAGCACCATGGATGAAGCTACCTTTCGCCGCGAGTCTGACCGCGCCATCGAATCCCTCAAGCAGTCGCTGATCGCGGCAGAGGACGACTCGGGCAGCTTCGAGTTCGAAGACAATAACGGCGTCATGAACATCATCTTCGAGAATGGATCCAGCAAGTTCGTAGTCACGCCGAACACCCCGGTTCGACAAGTCTGGATCTCCGCACAGGCCACCAGCTTCAAGCTGGAGTGGAACGAGGCTGCAAACTCGTTCGTTCTTGCAAAGACCGGCGAGGCCTTGAAGCCGCTCGTCCAGCGACTGCTTCGCGAGCACCTTGGCGACCCGGCGATCACCCTCGCCTAGAGAAGCGCTCTGAACCGCGCCTTGGCGCGGACCGATCGCGAACCGTACACAGGATTGGCAAATTCACAACTGGGAGAACGCATCCGTGCCACCTCTGCTCTCCGTCGCCATCATCACGAAGAACGAAGCGCATAATCTTCCGCGAACTCTCGCGAGCGTTCGCTTCGCCGATGAGATCATCATCATCGACTCGTCCTCCACCGACGAGACGGTAGAGATTGCCCGGTCCTTCAACGCAATCGTCTATGACGAGCCGTGGAATGGCTTCGCGGTGCAGAAGAATCTCGCAATCTCACGCTGCACCGGAACATGGATCCTCTCACTCGACGCCGACGAAGAGCTCTCGCCTGAACTTCAGCGCCAGATCCGAACGCTGCTTCCCTCGAATCCGCCTACCGACGCCTACTTTCTTCGCCGGCGAAACCTCTTTCTCGGCCGCTGGATGAAGCGCGGCGGCTACTACCCGGATCCCAAGCTGCGCCTCTTCCGCCGGGACGCCGCAAACTTTTCGAGCTCGCCTCGCTTCGCCGACCGGCCAGTGCACGAGACGATCTCGTTCGACGGCGAGTCCGCCACGCTCGACTTCGACCTGATCCATCACGCCTACCCGACGCTCGAGAGCTACCTTGAGCACATGGATCGCTACAGTACCCTGGGCGCTCAACTTCTGATTGCAAGCGGAAAGACCAGCCGCTCCCTGGTCGGCTTCCACTACAACGTCTTCCTCGTTCCGCAGCTGACCTTCGTCTGGAACTACTTCTTCCGGCTCGGCTTCCTCGACGGCCGCGAGGGCTTGTTGCTGCACCTTTACCACGCCGCCTACACCAGCTGGAAGTATGCAAAGGCCTGGCAGGCAAGCCGAAAGCCCGCTGTGGCCTGACCCGCTTTGCCCGCCCCTGACTCCATTCGTGCTAAAAAAGCACATGCCCTCAAAGCTTCCCGCCCTCCTGCTGGTCATGGCAGCTGCCTCCTCAGCTCTCGCGCAAAAGCCTGAAGCAACGCCGACCATTGCTGCGAAGATCACCGGCATGAAGCACTACGACGGCTTCCTTCCGCTCGACTGGGATGCGAAGGCCGGCAAGCTCTACCTCGAGATCCCGCACCTCGACACCGACCTGCTGTACACGAACACACTGCCTTACGGCACCGGCTCGAACGACCTCGGCCTCGATCGCGGCCAGACGGCCCCCGGCCGCATCGTCCGGTTTGAACGCACCGGCCCCAAGGTCCTGCTGGTTGAGCGCAACCTGGACTTCCGGTCCACCGCCACCGACGCCGCCGAGCAGCTGACCGTCCGCCAGTCCTTCCCGGAGTCCGTCCTCTTCGGCTTCAAGGTGGAGGCCGAGTCTCCCGACGGAGCCGTCCTCATCGACGCGACCGAGCTCTTCCTGAAGGACGTCCACAACGTCACCGAGTCGTCTACAAGGTCGACCCGACCCGCTCCACGATCTCGCTCGACAATACGAAAGCTTTCCCGAAGAACACCGAGGTGGAGGCGGTCCTGACCTTCACGACGGACGGCCCGGCCCGCGGCGAGTTCGTACGCAATGTCACACCGGATCCGCACGCCATCACGCTGCGCGAGCACCAGTCCTTTCTCGAGCTACCCGGCCCCGGCTTCACCCCGCGCCGCTTCGATGTGCGCGCCGGCTACTTCCCCCGCTCCTACCGGGACTACAGCGCGCCGCTCGGAGCCGAGCTCGACCAGGAGTTCATCATCCGCCACCGGCTGGTGAAAAAGGACCCCTCCTGCAAGACTGCGTGTAAGCCCGTCGCGCCGATCCAGTACTACGTTGATAACGGTGCACCCGAGCCCATTCGCACCGCGCTCCTCGAAGGCGCACGCTGGTGGGACCAGGCCTTCCAGGCAGCCGGCTGGGCTAAGGGGACCTTCAAGGTCGACATCCTCCCTGCCGACGCGAACCCCATGGACGTGCGCTACAACATGATCCAGTGGGTTCATCGCTACACACGTGGCTGGAGCTACGGTGCGGCCGTCACCGACCCGCGCACCGGCGAGATCCTCAAAGGCAACGTCACCCTGGGCAGCCTTCGCGGGCGCCAGGATTACCTGATCGCCGAGGCCCTGCTCAGTCCGTACGTGACCGGAAAGACGATCACGCCGGCCAACGACCCCATGCTCGCCATGGTCCTGCAGCGCATCCGGCAGCTTGCTGCGCACGAGACCGGCCATACGCTTGGCCTGTCGCATAACTTCGCCGCCAGCGCCTTCTCGCAGTCCGCCAGCGTCATGGACTACCCCCACCCCTACGTCACGCTCGACAAGAATGGCGTGCCGGACCTCTCTCACGCCTACGCCGTCAACATTGGCCAGTGGGACAAGGTCGCCATCGACTACGGCTACCGCCAGTTCGCCCCTTCGACCGACGAGCATGCCGCGCTCAACAAGATCCTCGCCGACTCCGAGAAGACCGGCCTGATCTACATCACCGACGAGGATGCACGGCCGCTCAGCGGTGCCCACCCCCACGCCCATCTCTGGGATAACGGCGCAGATCCGGCCGACGAGCTCAACCGCATCCTCACCGTGCGGACGGCAGCCCTGAAGAACTTCGGCGAGAATGCCATCAAGCCCGGCATGCCGATGGCGCAGCTCGAGGACACGCTCGTTCCGCTCTACCTGCTTCACCGCTACCAGACCGAGGCGGCGATCAAGGAGATCGGCGGCCTCGACTACCGCTACCAGCTTCGCGGCGACGGCCAGCAGAACCCCGCTATCGTCTCCCCCGAGGCGCAGCAGAAGGCCATCACTGCCGTTCTGAAGACCCTGATGCCCGAGACCCTGACCCTGCCGGAGTCACTGCTCCAGATCCTGCCGCCCCGCCCGCCGGGCCTTGAGCGGACACGCGAGTCCTTCGCCAGCCAGACCGGGCTCACCTTTGATCCGATCGCGGCCGCCGAAAGCTCTGCCGATCTGACCCTCGCTGTCCTCTTTGATCCGGCACGCGCCTCCCGCCTCGTCCAGTACCACATGCGCGAGAGTGGCGCGCCATCCCTCCGCGGGCTCCTCGAAGCCGTCTCCAAGACGACCGCCGAGCGCCCCGAGGGCGGCCACACCATGTCGTCCGAGGTCGAACGGGCGGTCGAGTTCCGCGCCCTTGAGGCCATGCTCGCGCTCGCCGTCAACCCGGCGGCGTCCAGCCAGGCGCGCGCCATCGCCCGCTCCCACGTCAACGACGTCCTGAAGCAGCTCACCTCTGCTGCGCCGCTCGAAGACACCGCCGAGGCCATCCACCGGTCGGCGATCATCGCCCGCATCAACGACTTCGAGCGCGACCCGGCGAAGTTCGTTCCCGCCAAGCCGATCGACGCCCCGCCGGGCATGCCGATCGGGGATGACGAGGACTTCTAGACTCATCGCGACGTTCGGCGGGTGCATAATGAACGCAAGGAGTGAGCGCCATGGCGATTGCGAGTGGATCGATCACAGCCCTGCGCACGATCCCCATGGAGGAGTACCTCCGCACCAGCTATCACCCCGACTGCGACTTTGTGGACGGCGTCCTTGAGGAGCGGTCGATGGGCGAACTCGAACACAGCATCATGCAGATCGCCCTTGGTGCCTGGTTCTTCGCCCACAGGGCTGAGTGGAAGATCCGTGTCGCATCCGAGTACCGAACGAAGGTGAGTGCCAGCCGCATCCGCCTGCCGGACATCTCCGTCTTCGCACACGATGGATTGAACGAGCAGGTTCGCGTCACCCCGCCGCTGCTCTGCATCGAGATCCTCTCCCCGGATGACCGTATCCCTCGCGTGGTGCGTCGCCTGCAGGACTTTCTGGCGATGGGTGTTCCGAATCTATGGCTCATCGACCCGATCGAACGGGCGGCCTTTACCTATACAGAGGGTGGCTTGCGGTTGGTTGAAGAAGATCGGCTCGCGATCTCTGGATCACCGATCTACCTGGACCTGGCGGAGCTATTTTCTGCGCTTGATTAGTCCAAAGGCGCCCTGGCGCCGGGCGGGCGCTCCTTCGCAGGGTGTTGGACGCTTCGCGTGGGACCGTATACTTCGACCATGCCACCGGCCCCAATCCGTGTCCTTGTTGCCAAGCCAGGCCTTGACGGTCACGATCGCGGCGCGAAGATCATTGCTCGCGCCCTGCGCGATGCGGGCATGGAGGTCATCTACACCGGCCTCCGCCAGACGCCGGAGATGATCGTCTCCGCTGCGATCCAGGAGGACGTCGACTGCATTGGGCTGTCGATCCTCTCGGGCGCGCACAACCTGATCATCACGCGGATCACAACCCTCCTGCGAGCCGGTCACGCGGAAGACATTCTGCTTGTGCTCGGGGGGACCATTCCTGATCATGATGCGGATCGCTTAAAAGCAAGTGGCGTCTCCGCCATCTTCGGTCCGGGGACGCCACTTGAGATCACGATTGCCTTTATTCGCGAGAACATCAAGCCGCGCGGCCTGTTTGCCTGATTACCAGGGGAGCGGCTGGCCCATGTGGAAGTAGCCGCCAGTCGGCCCGTCTTCCGGCAGCGTGGCGAGCTCGACGCTGGTCTTCGCGCCGTCCTCGATCTCCATCATCGCGCCTTCGCCACCCATATCCGTTTTGACCCAGCCCGGGTGACCGGAGTTGACCTTGATCTTCGTATCCCGAAGCGAATAGCCCAGGTGGATCGAGAACGAGTTGAGCGCAGCCTTTGAGGCGTCGTAGGCAAGCTGCTTCTTGTCATAGATTGGCGAACCGGGCGTCGCATGCAGCGTGTTCGATCCGAGGACGCTCGACAGATTGACGATACGACCCGCCGGGCTCTTGCGAATCAGGGGGAGCAGCGCCTGTGTCAGCGCGATGACCGCAAAGAAGTTCGTGTCGAAGGTCTGGCGCAGTAGCTTTTCGGGAGTGGCCACTGCATCGTTGTCGCCGGATCCGCCGTCAAGCAACACGCCTGCGTTGTTGATCAGGATATCGAGCTTGCCGTACTGCTTCTCGATCTGCTCGGCAACTGCCTTGTGATCGGCGTAGTCATCAACGTCGATCTTGATCGCATGGACGTCGATCCCCTCTGCCTGCAACGTCTTTGCCGCGGTCTCGCCCTTTGCGAGGTCGCGTGCGCCGAGCAGGATGGTGATGCCCTGCTTGCCAAGCTGGCGTGCCGTCTCATGTCCGATTCCCTTGTTGGCGCCAGTAATCAGTGCAACCTTCTTTGTCTCGCTCATGATGCCTCCTACCTCACCTATGGGATGAGGTACTCGGCGAAACGGTCCGCATATCTCTTGGGCAGGCGCGTCTTTTTCATCTCGCGATCGACGACTACGTGCACCGTCTGGCCTTCGCAGAGCAGCGTTCCGTCGGCAACCCGGACCACCCTGTAGCCAAACCGGATCACCGAGCTGCGGGCGGCGGTCAGGCGCGTCTCGATCACCAGCTGATCGTCGTACCGGGCGGGACACCGATACCGCGCGTTCGCCTCGACCACGGCGATCATGCAGTTCTCCTCGATCTCCATCTGCTTGTAGCTGAGACCCATCTTGCGAATCAGTTCGACGCGTCCGACCTCAAACCACACCAGGTAGTTCGCGTGATAGACGACGCCCATCTGGTCGGTCTCGGCGTAGCGCACACGCACCTGTGCTTCAACAACTCTTGCATCTGCCTCGATCATGCTTCCAGTCTATCGATGTCCCCAACTGCGGACCTGATCACTGCACGCGCGTCCCGTACTTCCGTTCAATCTCGCGGCTTGCATGCAGCAGGCCTTCGAGCGGGCGCATCTCCGGGAGCTCTGCACTGAGCTGCTTTAACTCTGCGATGAGCGTCTCCGTGGCGAGGTTGCCGATCAGCGCATCCTGGGCAAACTGCGACCCTCCAAAGCCGCACAGCGCCGCATGGAAGCGCCGGCAACCGGCAGCGTAGGCCGCACGGACCTTGACCGCCGTATCCTCCGGCCGGGCATGCAGGTGGACTCCGATCTCCAGCCCGTCATGCACCGCCATCACATCCGACAGGACATCCTGGATCTGCTTCGGCGACGCCATCCCGGCCGTGTCGGCGAGGACGATCTGCGTCACGCCGGAGTCGACCAGCAGATCGCAGGCGGCGACGACCTCATCGATATCCCACGAATCGCCGAAGGGGTTGCCGAAGGCCATCGACAGGTAGGCGACGACCTCCATCCCGCCCTTGTACGCGAGGGTGCCAATCTCCTCCAGCGCCTCGAGCGACTCCTCGGCCGTCTGGTTCTGGTTGCGCTTCAGAAAGCTCTCGGAGATGGAGTAGGGAAAGGCCAGCGTCTGGATCGAGCCGGACTTTGCCGCACGCTCCGCGCCCTTGGCGTTGACGACCAGGCCGATGATCTCGACATCGTCCGGCGGGTCCAGGTACTCAAGCACGAGTTCCGCATCGGCCATCTGCGGGACGGCCGTCCGCGACACGAAACTGACCGCATCAATCTGTTTGAACCCGGCCGCGATGAGTGTGCGCAGGTAGTCTGCCTTTACCTCTGCCGGCATCGACTTCGGCAGCCCCTGCCACGCATCCCGCGGGCATTCGACGATCTTTACTTCATTACTCAACGTAAGTCCCTCTTCACTATCATCTACCTTCAGGCCGTCCTCGCGCACCTCCGCACTGGCGCAAAGCCGGCCATCCGCGATAGGGTTAGCCGATGAGTTCGATAACGCGACGATCCGCTCTCTCTTTTCTTGCCACTGCACCGATTGCCCTTCGTTCTTTCGCCGCCACGCAGACGGCGCACCCTACGCAGCTGCTGATCGGGACGTATACCGATCCTGTCGGCAAGACACCTGGCGCAAAGGGAATCTACAGCGCTCCGTGGAGCAGCGCGACCGGCGTGATCGGCGAGCTTGAAGTCGTCTCGACGACGCCGGATCCGACCTTCCTCGCGCTCTCGCCGACCACCGGCATGCTCTTCGCCGTGAACGAGCTGAGCGGCAGTGGAGACGGCAAGGTGAGCGCCTTCGCCCGCAAACCCGGCCAGACGCAGCTGCAGCCCCTGAACGTCGTCGACTCCGGCGGCAACGGCCCCTGTCACCTCGCGGTCGACAAGACCGGCCGTGCGCTGTTCGTCGCGAACTACGGCGGCGGATCGGTCTCGGCTTACAAGGTCAGCAACACAGGTCTCAGCGAGCCGGTCTCGACCCTTCGCTTCTCCGGGCACGGCGCCATTGCCGGCCAGCAGGGCGCGCCGCACACCCACTGCGTCCGCTTCTCCCCCGACAACCGCTTCCTGCTGGTCAATGACCTCGGCCTCGATCGCATCATGGTCTTCCACGTCGATCCGGCGGCCGCGACGCTCACCCCCGCGGCCACGCCGTTCTTCACGGCTGCACCCGGTGCAGGCCCCCGCCACTCCATCTTTCATCCACGCGGCAAATGGGTCTACTCCGGCAACGAGATCAACTCCACCGTCGACATCCTGGGCTGGAACAGCAAGACGGGCGAGCTGACGCACAAAGGCACGATCTCGTCACTTCCGGAGGACGCGCGGGGTAAGCGAAGCGCCCTGGCAGAGCTGGTGATCGACCCCGCCGGGAAGTTTCTTTACGTCTCGAACCGCTTCCATGACAGCATCGGCGTCTTCGCGATCAACCAGAAGGACGGGCTTCTGACGCCGGTGCAGGATATGCCCTGCGGCGGGAAGACTCCGCGCCACTTCACGATGGATCCGACCGGCCGGTGGGTGATCGTCGCCAACCAGGACAGTCGCAACATCGTGGTCTTTGAGCGTGACCATGTCTCCGGGAAGCTGACGGATACGGGGCGGAGCACAGTGCTCGACGCCCCGGTTTGTATTCTTTTTGCGTAGAAGCTACGAAGGCGCCCTTACGCCGGGCGGGCGCTGCTTCGCAGGGTTTTGGACACTTTGCGTGTTCAGAACTACTGATTAAGCTGGATGACTCTCGATGGCTTGTTTGGGCCAGAGCCATGCCGCGCCTCGAACGCCGCTTGAGTCGCCGTGGATTGCCTTCAGGATCGGCGTATCGCACCGGCCGCCAAAGACATACTCCGGCAGCTGCCGGCTGACCGACGCATAGATCCGGTCGATCCGCGAAACACCGCCGCCCACCACGATCACATCAGGATCGAGCACGTTGATGACCGTCGCCAGGCCACGCGCGATCCGGTTCTCCAGCCGCGCCAGTGCATCGAGCGCCTGCTGATCTCCTGCCTCGCTCGCCTTGACGATGTCGATTCCCTTCAGCAACGTTCCGGTGTGGCGCTGATAGTCCGCCATGAGGCCGGTGCCGGAGATCCACGTCTCAAGGCAGCCCTGCTTGCCGCAGTAGCACTGCGGGCCGGGGAACTCCTCGCCGGTGGGCCAGGGGAGAGGCGTGTGCCCCCACTCTCCAGCGAGTCCGCCGGGCCCTGCATGGACACGGCCGCTCAGGGCGATTCCACCGCCGCAGCCCGTTCCCAGGATGACGCCGAAGACGACCTCGACCCCGGCTGCTGCGCCGTCCGTCGCCTCCGAGACGACAAGGCAATTAGCGTCATTGGCTACGCGCGCCTCGCGGCCAAGCGCCGTGCTCAGGTCGCGGTCGAAGGGACGGCCGTTGAGCCAGATGGAGTTCGCGTTCTTGACCAGGCCGTTCGATCGCTCGACCGTGCCGGGAATCCCGACGCCGACGCTGCCGGTCAGACCTGTCTCGGACTCCAGCCGGTCGACCAGTCCTTTGATTGCTGCGATGGTTCCGTCGTACTCCCGGGGGGTGTCGACTCGATACCGGGCTAGCTCCTGACCCTTGCCATCCAATGCCAGGGCCTCAATCTTTGTGCCCCCTACGTCGACGCCAATCCGCATGTTGCTTAATACCTCAAAGCAATCCTACCGTGACGGCACAAAGATTCGAAAGGGTAGAGGGTTACGGAAGCTGGTCCAGCGCCTGGGCCAGATCGGCGACGATGTCCTCAACGTCCTCGATCCCGACCGAGACACGCATCAGTCCATCGGTAATGCCGAGCCGGGCGCGACCCTCCGGTCCAAGAGCCGCGTGGGTCATCGTCGCTGGATGGCAGATCAGGGTCTCGACCCCGCCCAGCGACTCGGCGAGCAGGCAGAGCCGGAGTGATCTGGCGAAGCTGTTTGCCCGGTCAAGCGACCCAAGCTCGATCGAAAGCATGGAACCGAAGCCGGTCTGCTGGCGCGATGCGAGGGCGTGCTGCGGATGCTCCGGCAGTCCGGGGTAGAAGACCCGCTCGACGGCCCGGTGCGTCTTCAGGAAATCCGCCACGACGCGGCCATTGCTGTCGTGCTGCTTCATCCGGACCGCCAGCGTCTTGACGCCGCGCAGCAACAGGTAGCTCTCAAAGGGGGACAGGATGCCGCCGGTACACTTCTGCACGAAGCGGAAGCGCTCCGCATGCTCCGGCCTGGTACAGATCAGGACGCCGCCGAGCCCGTCCGAGTGCCCGTTCAGGAACTTCGTTGTCGCGTGCATGACGATGTCCGCTCCGAGGGCGAGCGGTTGCTGGAAGTACGGCGAGAGGAAGGTGTTGTCGACGCTCACCTCGACATCCCGCGCATGGCAGATCCGCGCCACGGCAGCAACATCGGTGATCGACATCATCGGGTTGGTCGGCGTCTCGAGGTGGACAAGCTTCGTCTCAGGCCGGATCGCAGCGGCGACGTTCTCTGCCACACTGGTGTCCACATAGGTGAAGTGGATGCCGTAGTTCGTGAGGACTTTGTCGAAGAGCCGGCCGGTCCCGCCGTAGACGTTGTCCGAGCAGACGACGTGGTCGCCGGACTTCATCATGGTGCAGAGGGCCGTGATCGCCGCCATGCCGCTGCCGAAGACGTGCGCGCTGGTGCCGCCCTCGAGCGAGCAGAGGCTCTCTTCGAGCGCTTCCCGGGTCGGGTTGGTCAGCCGGGCGTACTCGTAGCCCTTATTCTTCCCGATCTCCTGCTGCTGGTAGGTGGAGGTCAGGTAGATGGGGACGTTGACCGCCCCGGTCAGCTCATCCGGCTGCTGCCCGTCGTGGATCGCCCGCGTGGCAAAGCCGTGTCGCCGCTGCTCCGTCATCTACTGGCGCTTGGAGGGGTTATTGAGGCCATCCCCCGTCGTTCCCTTGTTATCGACCTTCGGGAAGTAGCCGCTGCGCGTCCGGACCGTCAGGTGGCTGAATGCCTTCGACTTGGCCTCGACATGAACCTCGCGATAGCCACCCAGCGTTGGCGACTTCGTCGAGCGGTAGGCGATCGTGTACTGCGTCCGGATATCCTCGGCGACCTGCGCGGCGATGGGGTCGATCTCCTTCAGCGAGCGCGGAAAGTAGGCCGCGCCGCCGGTCTGGGCGGAGAGCGTCTCGAGGACGCGCCGCGCATGCCGCGACTCCCGTTTGTCCGTATCCTGCCCGAACAGCAGGCCGACGCAGTAGATGACCGGGCCGTCGAGATCCTGGATGCGCCGGATCGCCTGCTCCAGCGACGCGCTCGAGGCGTTGTCCTCGCCGTCCGTGACGATCAGGAGGACCTGCTTCGGGTTCTTTGCGTTCTTGGTCAGGTAGTCGGCCGAGGCTACAAGGGCGTCGTAGATCGCCGTTCCACCACTGGACTTGATGTAGTTAAGCCCCTGCTGCAGCTTGTTGGGGTCGCTGGTGAAGTCCTGGTCGATGAAGGCCTCCCAGCTGAAGTCCACCAGGAACGCCTCATCCTGCGGGTTCGAGAGCTTCACGAAATCGAGCGAGGCCTGGTCGACCGCGGCACGCTTGTCGTACATCGAGCCGGAGCTGTCGATCAGGATGCCGAGCGAGACCGGCAGGTCCTCGTGGCGGAAGCCTGCGATCGTCTGGGGAACGCCATCCTCGTAGACGTGGAAGTCGTCCTTGGTAAGGGTCTGAACACTGCGGCCGCTGCTGTCGAGCACCGTCGCATCGAGCCGAACCTCGTAGGCGTCCTCGCGCAGCGTGTATTTGCCGTTCTGCCCTTTGCCGATATTCGCGGCAGCGGCGGCCGGGGAGTCGCCCGCACCCTTCGTCGCCGTATCTGGATCAGGTGAAAGAACGGGATCGCGATCAACCGTCAGGTCGGGCTTTGAAGAGGGTACCTGTGGAGTCGCCTGCTGTGCCTGGCTCTTTGCCACGCCCAGCATCAGGACTCCGATCCATACGGCGGCGATCCGCGGCCAGTAGCCTTTACTGCGAAGGTGCATAGTACCCCTGGCGATTGTGCACGGTCAGCGGAGGCAGCCCCGGCGGTGGCACCAATCGTACCTTCAATTTACGCCAGTTCCCATCCGGCTTCACCTCGGAGGGCCTGAAACCGATCACATACTCGTTGCGCAGCTCCGCGCTGATCCTAGAAGCGATGTCGCCCAGGTCGGCCAGATCGGAGACACGGAAGAGCCGTCCCCCGGTCATCTCGCAGACATCCGTCAGCAGGAGCGGCCCGCTCTGCTCCTCCTGCGTCGGAGCGTAGGCGTCGAAGATGCCGATCGAGTAGATCTGGACGTCGCTCTCGCGAACCAGCTTCCGAAGCTCGCTCTCGGTGTAGCGGCTGCGGTTATCGCCGCCGTCCGAGATGATCAGGAGCGCCTTCCGTTCAAACTTTGCCTGCCGCAGCTTGTTTACTCCAAGGTAAACGGCATCGATCAGGGCGGTCCGGTTCTCCGGCTTCAGCATCACCATGCGGGCTTCGACGTCCTCGACGTCCGAGGTGTAGTCGACGATCACCGCCGGCCGGTCGTTAAAGCCGATGACGAAGAACTCATCCTGCGGGTTCGAAGTGCGCAGAAACTCGCTGAGCGCCTTCCGCGCGCGGACGAACTTCGACGACATGCTCCCGCTCAGATCGAAGATGATGCCGATGGTGACCGGTGCATCCTGTGTGGAAAAGCTCTTGATCGTCTGCAGAACGTCCTTGTCGTAGATGTAGAAGTTCTCCCGCTCGAGCCCCGTCACGAGCCGGTTCATCGTGTCCGTGACGGTTGCAGGGACCAGCACCAGGTTTACGTCGACGCGGATCCGGGCATCGCGGCGGGAGGTTGCCAGGTTTGCCGCGTTATCGGTCCCGGTGATGACCGGCTTCAGGTCCTCCGGAGTCTTCTTCGGGGGCGGAGGCGCCTGCGTCTGCACCTGGCCAAGGGGATTTTCCTGCGCATGGCACCGGGCTCCCCCTGCCGGCAGGAGGGCGGCGAGCACCATGATAAGACCCGCTAAACTCTTCCAACTTCGCTGCCAACGCACATCCATCATGGTCGACCCACACTGTCTTCGCGACCGGTCTATCGTCCCTGCCGGCGCCGCAAACTCCCGCAGAGCGAACGCAATCCCTCTCGAGCTCAACCCTAAGCCCGCAGACTACACTGACCAACCGCTGCCTGGCCTGCTAAATGTAGAGAAATTCAAGTTGCGTCAAAAACCGCACTCTCCTCGTGCACGCAGCGTCTGCCCGTCTGGATGGTGGAGCCCTGCAGGACGGTGCCCTCTTCTTCTGGCGTGCATGCGAAACCCGTACAATCAAACGACTACAAACTGGGAGAATTGAGACAGCATGGCCCGCATCTATCCGTTTCGCGCTCTTCGCTACGATCCCGCACGCGTCTCCATGGAAGACGTGGTGACGCAGCCCTACGACAAGATCTCGCCAGAGATGCAGGACCGGTACTACGAGGCAAGCCCGTATAACCTGATCCGCGTCATCCTGGGCAAAAAGAACGCCTCCGACACCGAAGAGCAGAACGTCTACACCCGCGCCGCCGAGTCCCTGACCGCCTGGCGCAAAGAGGGTGTCCTCGCGGAAGAGGCCGAGCCGGCCCTCTACGGCTACGCCCAGACCTATACCGTTCCCGGCACCGAAGAGGTGCGCGAGCGCCGCGGCTTCATCGCCCTCGGCCACCTGTACGACTATGCGGACAAGGTCGTCTACCGCCACGAGCAGACCTTCCCCAAGCACAAATCAGACCGGATGAGCCTCTTCAAGGCGACCCGGACCTACTGCGAACAGATCTACATGCTCTACTCGGATCCCGCCTTCACCGCCGAGAAGCTCATCTTTGGAGCAAGCCGGGACGGAGCTGACACCACGCCTGCCGACCTCGCCATCACCGACGAGTACAACGTGGTGCATCGTGTCTGGAAGCTGACCGACCCGACCCTGATCAACCTGATCGTCACCGCCATGGCGGATAAGAAGCTGATCATCGCCGACGGACACCATCGGTACGAGACCTCGGTCGCCTATGCGAAGGAGCGGTCCGCGCAGCTGAAACTGCCGCTCGGCCAGCCGCTTGATCCGGATGAGAAGCTCAGCCCCGGCCATCTGCCGACGCCGCCTTTCCCAGAGGCTGCCATGATGATGACCTTCGTCAACATGGACGCGCCCGGCATCACCATCCTGCCGACCCACCGCGTCGTCTTCGGCCTGAAGGACTTCAACACCGAGGCCTTCCTGACCCGAGCGCAGGAGTTTTTTGAGATCGAGCCGCTGGTCACTGCGGACCTCGAGCCTCTGACCGCCTCCCACGGCGTCGCCTTCATCGCGGCTACGCGGGACGGAAACCACCTGCTGACGGCAAAGCCTGAAGCAATGGCTGCAGCGTTGAAGGACATCTCCCCGCGACAGGGCCAGCTCGACGTCGTGCAGCTTCACCGCATCGTCCTCGAACGGCTTCTCGCCCTGAGCCACGAGTCGATCGCCGGCCTCGAAAACATCCGCTACGTCCGCGAGGCCACCGAGGCGGTCGCACAGGTTCACTCCGGTGCGGCCGATGTGGCCTTCCTGATCCGTCCGGTCACGCTCGACCAGCTCCGTGACATCTCGCTCTCGGGCGATGTCATGCCGCAGAAGTCTACCGACTTCTACCCCAAGCTGCTCAGCGGCCTCGCCATCTACGCACTCGACTAAACCGCACGCTCTCGCCATTGACCATCCTCCGCAGACAACCCGCCCGCCGCCTTGCCCCTCTCCTGGGCATCGCGGCGGTGCTTGCCTGCGGAACGATACAGGCCCAGACCTCTACCCCTTACGAAAACCGAAACGTCATCGTGATCGATCCGGCCCACGGCGGGCAGGATAGCGGCCCCGACCTGAACGGAGAGCCGGAGAAGACGGTCACCCTCGATCTCGCGCTGAGCCTCAAGGCACTCCTCACCGCGCGCGGCTTCACCGTCGTCAGCACGAGAGACGCCGACCTGCCGGATACCACTCCCCTGTTGACCGCCGATCAGCGTGCCGGGACTGCAAACCATCTCCGGCCAATCGCCTGCATCCTCATCCATGCGACGAACGCCGGGCGCGGCGTTCATCTGGCCATCTCGACCCTCCCTCCAGCGGACGCCTCGGACGCACTTCCTTCGTCCGGCCCACCCGTGTGGGAGACGGCGCAGACCCCCTACCTTCCCCAGAGCACACGCCTGGCGAACGATCTTGGACGAGCCCTGCTCCAGGCCAAGATCCCCGTCGTTCTGTCGAAGGCGGCCCTCAGGCCGCTCGATAACCTCACATGCCCCGCGGTCGCCGTCGAGATCGCGCCGCTCTCGAATGGGGGCACCAAGACGACCTCCTTGAACGACGGCAGCTACCAGCAGCGGGTCGCCGAGACCATTGCCGGTGCCGTCCTTGCGTGGCGTGACCTGACCGCCCCCCGGCCTGCCCCGAAGGCCGCCCCCGCAGCGGGAGTGACGCCATGATCCCCCGCTATCAGCGGATCCTGCTGTGGTCGATCTCCGCGCTGATCCTGCTTGTCGCCGCCTTCACCATCCGCGAACGGCAGAAGTCGCATGACCGCATCGTCGCCTCGAACGACGCCATGCCGTACATCGAACCGGTCAACGCCCAAACCGAGTCGGTGACGCTTGCCCTGGCCAACGATGCTGCCGGGTCGGTCGATTCCGTCCAGCGGGACGCCGCTCTGCCCCATGAGCCGTCGCTCCGTGCACGGGCGCTGCTTGATCGCCTCTTCGTCGAGTACAGCCTGCCGGGATCGACGCACGTGCTGAAGCCCGGCACGGCCGTCGACGACGTCTTTCTGCTCAAGACCCCCATCGGACCGCCGACTGCGACCTCGCCCTACCAGACCGGGATGCTTGCTGTCGTGAACCTGCATGGTGCCTTCGCCGAGGCGCACCCCTCCGGGATCGAGGTCGAATCGCTGACCGTGCAATCGATCGTAGGAACGCTCCATGCAAATCTGCCGGAGATTACGCAGGTCCGCTTCCTCGTCGACGGTCAGCAGCGCGAGACGCTTGCCGGCCACGCCGACCTGCTGCGAACCTACTCTGCGTCCGAGACGATCCCCCCGCCAACCCAGCCGGTCGAGATGAAATGAGCACGAACCTTCTCTCGCCCACGAAAGTTCCAACCATCGGGGTCTTTGACTCTGGCTTCGGCGGCCTGACGGTCCTGCGTGCACTGCTGCCCCTGATTCCGGAGGCCCGCTATCTCTACCTCGGCGACACCGCGCGGCTCCCTTACGGCTCGAAGTCGCAGCAGACGATCGTCCGCTACGCCCTGTCGAGTGCCCGGTTCCTCGAAGACCAGGGCGCGGACCTGCTCGTCATCGCCTGCAACACCGCCACCGCCCTCGCCCTGCCCGACCTGCAGCAGGCGCTGCCCATCCCGGTCGTCGGCGTGATCCAGCCGGGCGCAAAGGCAGCCGTCGCAGCAGGCGGCGCGGGTCATGTGCTCGTCCTCGCGACCACC
>CAZZZQ010000007.1:11324-19733 GCA_964658405.1 uncultured Sphingomonas sp. | reverse complement strand
TTGATCAATCATGCGTTCGCATCGCTCCTGCGCAGGCGGGCTTCAATGTAGCCGTGTGGTTCATCGGTCGGAACAAAGATCTCGTTCGGATTGTCCTGCCCGAAGCGAGAAAGATCGACCAGCAGGCAGTGCTTGTTCGGCATCGCCATCTCGATCTCATCGATCTGCACGACCGCCTCAAGCGCGCCCTTGCCCATCGCATACAGCGTCTGCTGAACCGAATTGCTCTCGTGACCGGCAAAGACCTTCAGCATCGTCTCCCGCACCATCGAGCGGACGACGTCGAACTGCAGCTCAAGCGTCGTGTAGTGCCACTCCGCGCGCAACGAAGTCCCGAAGAGACGATCAGAGGTCTCCTTCAGGGTCGTGAGCGAGTCCTTGATATAGCCCTCGAAGCCGGAGTCTGCGGTCTTCAGAATGATCAGTCGATCAAGCCCCGACCGAATCTCGAACTCGCCATCCTGCGCACGCTCTACGTGGGTCGTCTGGACCTCATCGCTGCCGTGCATGAACGCAGTCGGGTGCGGCCTGCCATCGATCGTCAGCCGCTTCCACAGGGCGCTTTCAATCCTGATCGCCGCGGACGAGACCTGCGGATTGCGCGTAAGGATGAAGTTCGCAAGCTCCATCGCGTAGACCTCCATCGAGGTCGCCGCAGAGCTCCGCGCCACCGAGTAGACCGTGTTCTTCATCGTGTCGGTCGTTAGCAGCTTGCTGTTGTCGCCATCGATGTGTGCCGCGTCGAAGTCGCCCTTCAGCAGTACCTGCACCGTCCACTCGCGAAGCTCACTGCCATGCGGATGGCGCGTCACCTTCATCAGCCGCACACGAGATTTGCCATAGCGGTTCTCGGTCAGTTCGATCATGCGTCAGCTCCCTCGATAGGTCGTGTATCCATTGGCCGTAAGCAGTAAGGGAATGTGATAGTGTTTGTCGTTATTTGTAACTGTAATCGTGATCTCGACCGATGGGTAGAGACCATTCAGGTTCTGCGCGTCGTAATAGACCGCCGTCGAGAAAGCGATCCTGTAGACGCCGGCGTCGAGCACGTGGCCCTCCGTAAGCAGGTTCCTGCAGCGACCATCAGCGTCGGTATGCGACGATCCAAGCTGCTTCCATGCGCCCTCCTGAAAGATCGCAAGCGTCACCGGAACACCCGCCGCCGGCCTGCCCAGTGCAGTATCAAGAATGTGCGTCGAGATTCCCATATCAGCTCCCTCCCATCCAGCGCTTCAGTCGAAGCTGCGTGATCTGTCGCTGCTGCTCAGCAGCCTCGTTCAACTCATGAGCGGCATCGTTCGCCATCCGCAGTTCAAGAAGGGCAAGAATCTCAGGAGCGGACCGTCCCGCGGCACAGACGATAAAGATTCGCCCAAAGCGTTCTTCATAGCGCCGGTTCGCCTCCTCCAGTGCAAGCTTCGCCACATCGTCCGGCGAAGCGGCATCCTGCTGCTCCTGCTGCGACCACTGCAGCGACTTCGCCGTAGCCTCTTTGACCGCATGCTGCTGACCGATCCGCGGATGGCTGTCAAAGGCCTCGCGCCACGCACTCTCCGGCAACGCCAGCCACACAGCATCCGACCTCTCCGCCAGCAAATCCTCCGTCACAAACGGCCGCAGTGCCACCAGCTCCCGCGCCCACGCCGTGGACCCGCAGCAGGGAAGTATCTCGCGCTCCGCCGCCGCAGCATCAAGCAGATTCCATCGCGCAAGCACCGTGCTCATCGCGGCCCCTTCGTAAGCGCGCGCCCAGGCGATGCTTGCCGAACACTGCCCTCCGCGTAGACAGCTTCGCCCCGCAGATAGGTCGCCAGCACTCGCCCACGCAGCGTCTCTCCAAGATACGGCGAGACCGGATGCCGATACTGCAGGCTCTCCGCCGTGATGACATGCTCGGCCTCAGGATCGAAGACAACAAAGCTCGCCTCACGTCCCGCCACCAACCCGCCGGCATGCCCCTGGAGCCCGGCCAGCGCCGCCGGAGCTGCACTCATCCAGCGCACAAGCCGGTCGAGCGAGAGCCCCCGCCGATGACAATCCGTCCACATGACCGAGAGCGCGACCGACAGGCTCGCAATCCCGCCCCACGCCTCATCGAACCGCCCCGTATCCTCCCGCTTCATCGCCGGCGGGCATGGCGAGTGGTCCGTCACCACCATGTCGATCGCCCCTCGCTCCAGCGCCTCCCACAGCAACTCACGATTCGCCCCACTGCGGATCGGCGGAGCGCATTTCAGCAGCGTCGCTCCATCGGCGATCTCCTCCGCCGCAAAGTGAAGATAGTGTGGGCACGTCTCGACCGTAACCGGCAGCCCCTCAGCCCGTGCAGCCTCCAGATCAGCCAGCGCAAGCGCAGTAGAAAGATGCACGATGTGCAAGCGGAACTTGTACTGGCGGCAGAGCCGGATCATCAGGCGAATGGCATCAAGCTCCGCCTGGTCCGGCCGCGATGCAAGATAGGTCGCATACCGTCGCCAGTCCGCACCTCGAAGCCCGGCAGCCGCCTCGTCGATCGGTCCCGCCAACTCCGCATGCACCAGCAGCGGCAGGCCAGACTCCGCAATAAAAGGCAATGCCCGCTCCAGCTGTTCCTGGTCGATCATGGTGAAGCCATCGCACCCCGGATAGATCAGAAAACACTTGAAGCCCGGAACACCGGCCCGCGCCAGTGGAAGCAGGTGCTGCTGATTATCCGCGACCGCCCCGCCCCAGCTCGTCCAGTCGACCGCACACTGCCCCTCCGCCGCACGATGCTTCTCCTCAAGCGCGGCTACCGTCGTCGTCTCGGGCAGACAGTTAAGCGGCATATCGACCAGCGTCGTATATCCGCCGGCCGCGGCAGCACGCGTCGCCGTGGCAAAGCCCTCCCACTCCGTCCGTCCCGGCTCGTTGATATGGACGTGGGTGTCGACCAGCCCGGGCAGGATAGCCGCGCTGCCCACATCATGCACCTCCGCATCCGCCGGAACCTCGGCCTGATTGCAGATCGCGCGGATCCGGCCGTCCTCGACCAGCAGCGCACCGGGCCGGGTCCCCGCCGGGGTTACAACGCGATGAGAGAGATAGGCGTGTGCCATAATTTGTGTATCTGAGTACAGTATCTGCCACCTCGCGTTTATGCGAGAAGGAAAGCGAGCCAGATGCAGGGCAATCCCGTCTTCATGCAGCAAGCCATCACCCTGGCTACGGAAAATGTGCTTTCAGGCCGCGGCGGACCCTTCGGCGCCGTCATCGTTCGCGATGGCAAGGTCATCGCCACCGGCGCAAACCAGGTCACCGCGACCAACGATCCCACCGCCCACGCGGAGGTCGTCGCCATCCGCAACGCCTGCGCAATGCTCGCCGCCTTTGAGCTCCACGGCTGCCATATCTACACCAGCTGTGAGCCCTGCCCGATGTGTCTCGCGGCCATCTACTGGGCACGCTGTGAGGCCATCTTCTTCGGCAACACCGCCGCCGATGCCGCAGACGCAGGCTTCGACGACAGCATGCTCTACCACGAGATTCCCCGGCCACACGCCGAGCGCACCATGCCCATCACCAGGCTCCTCCACGATGAGGCCATCTCCAGCTTCGAAGCATGGAAGGCCCACGAGAGCCGCATCCACTACTGACCTCCCAGGAACGAAAAGCAAGCATGGCAACCAAGAAGACATCGAAGAAGGCCGTAAAGCGCGGACGCACCACAGCCGCATCCTCCACCGTGAAGGTCGCACTCCTCGGCTTCGGAACCGTGGGCAGCTCAGTCGCCCGCGTCCTCGCAGCCCGCCGTTTTCCCGGCATCGAACTCACCCATATCTTCAATCGCAACGTCGAGCGCAAACGCAGCTCCGCCGCAGCGAAGAGCGTCCCCGCCTCCGTCGTCTGGACGGACTCGATTGACGTCATCCTGCAGTCAAAGGTCGACGTCGTCATCGAGCTGATGGGCGGCCTCAACCCCGTCGAAGGCTGGCTCAAGAAGGCCATCCTCTCCGGCAAGTCCATCGTCACGGCAAACAAGCAGCTCATCGCCTACCGCGGAGCAGGCCTCGCAAAGCTCGCAGCCGCGCACCACGTGCAGCTCGTCTACGGTGCCGCAGTCGCCGGCGGCGTCCCCGTCATTCCCGGCATGCTCCAGGGCCTCTGCGGCGACGAGATCACGCAGCTCAGCGGCATCGTCAACGGCACCTGCAACTTCATCCTCAGCCGCATGGAGTCGGGCGCCGCCTACGCCACCGTCCTCGCCGACGCACAGGCCGCCGGCTATGCAGAGGCCGACCCCTCGGCCGACGTCGACGGCTACGACGCCCGCGCCAAGCTCTGCATCCTCTCGCGCATCGCCATGCACGTAGAGCTCGATCCCGACGCCGTCTCCACCCAGACCATCTCCACCGTAGAGGCCATCGACTTCGCCTACGCCAAAGAACTCAACTGCACCATCCGACAGGTCTCGCACGCCGAGCTGCACGGCAAGGTCGTCCACGCCCGCGTCGGCCCCATGCTCGTCCCGCACAGCTCGCCCATCGCCTGGTCGCACGGCACGCAGAATATGGTCGTAGCAACCGGCCGCTTCGGCGGCGACACCGTCTTCTCCGGCCACGGAGCCGGGGGCGATCCCACTGCCGTCGCCGTCGTCTCGGACCTCCTCGCCGTCTCGCAGCAGTGCACCACCGTGCAGCTGCCCGTCCGCAAGCGCACCGTCACGGGCGAGTTCCTCGCACCTCACTATCTCCGCTTCGTCGTCGACGACAAGCCCGGCATAGTCTCCGCGATCTCCGGCGCCCTCACCAAGGTCGGCGCCAACATCGACTCCATCCTGCAGCGCCCCGGCTACCCCAAGCACCGCCTCCCCTTCGTCGTCACCACCGAGCCATGCCTCACCTCGACGATCGAGCAGGCCGTCCGCTCCATCGCAAAGATGGACTGCATGCTCGTCCCGCCCCTCTGCATGCAGATCCTCGTCGCCGACGATAAGGCCGAAGATGTTGAACTCGTCGAGGAGGCGTAGCCGCATGACGGCCCTCGCCTCGACCGTTCGTCTCGCCGTCCTCTCGCTCGCCTGCCTTCTGCTCAAAGGAGCAGTCGCGCAGGATCCCACGCCGGTCATCACCGTCGCCAATCCGCCGAACACCGCTGCGCAGCAGAAGAAGCACTACGTCGTCCTCGTCTCGCTCGACGGCTTCCGCTACGACTACCCCACGAAGTACGGCGCACCGCATCTCCTCAGCATGGCAGCCGACGGAGCCAGCGCCCCCGAAGGAATGCTCCCGTCCTATCCTTCGCTGACCTTCCCCAACCACCTCTCGCTCATCACCGGCCTCTACCCCGAGCATCACGGCATCGTCGGCAACAGCTTCTACGACCCCTCGCGCGACGCGACCTACGTCTACACGCAATCGAAGACCAATGGCGACGGAAGCTGGTACAGCGGTACGCCGCTCTGGGTGCTCGCCGAGCAGCAGGGCATGCGCTCTGCCTGCCTCTTCTGGCCCGGCTCCGAGGCCGAGATCCAAGGCAAGCGCCCAAGCTACTACCTGAAGTACGACGACAAGCTGGACGATGAGAAGCGCACCGATCAGATCATCGCCTGGCTGCAGCTTCCGCCCGAGCTTCGTCCCCACTTCATCACGCTCTACTACTCGAACGTCGACCACGCCGGTCACAGCTACGGCCCCGATGCCGAGGAGACCAGGGCAGCGGTCCACCATCTCGACGACATGGTCGGAGAACTCCAGACCAAACTGGCCGCGACCCATCTCCCGGTCGATCTCGTCGTCGTCGCCGACCACGGCATGGTCACGCTCAAGCCCGACAGCATCGACCTCTCAGACTACGCAGACCTGACGAACTTCAAGACCGAAGGCTCGCTCCTCTACCCGAAGACCGACGCCGACGCGGCCAAAGCCTACGCCGAGTTCAAAGCCAAACCCGACCCCCGCTTCAGCGTCTATCGCCGCGCAGAGGTCCCCCAGGCGCTTCACTACGACTCAAACCCACGCGAAGGCGACCCGGTCATCGTCCCCAACGGCCCGTACCTCATCCGCACCCGCGCAACCCTAGCCGGAGCCGCAAACCGCCTTGGACTGCTTCACGGCGGCCACGGCTTCGACCCGCGAACCATGCCGGAGATGAAGGCAATCTTCTTCGCCGAGGGCCCTGACGTTCGACCAGCCGTGAAGCTCCCCACCTTCGAGAACGTCAACGTCTACCCCTTCATCGCCAAAATGCTTGGACTGAAGCCACCACCCATCGACGGCACTCTGCAGCCCCTGGCGCCAGCACTACGACCCTAGAACGGATCGCCTCCCTACCGGTCATCCCCGAAGGGAATCTGCATTTCCAACCACGACACCATGGGCATACGCCCAAAACAGCAGGGGCGCCGCTTCATCAGTTCAGGACTGCCTTAGTACTTCGGCATACTCGGATCGATCTTGTCCGCCCACGCCAGGATCCCACCCGAAACATTCGTGACCTTGAAGCCAGCGTTCTTCAAAATCACCGCCGCCTTCTGGCTCCGCGCACCTGACTTGCAGTGCACGTAGACCTCGCGATCCTTCTGCTCCGCCAGCTCTCCGATTCGCCGCTCCAGATCGCCGACAGGAATCAGCGGAACACCGATGTTCGCAATCTGATACTCATGCGGCTCGCGCACATCGAGCACGAAGATATCCTCCTTCGCGTCGAGCTTCTGCTTCAAAGCCTCAACCGAGATCTGCGGAATGCCATCAACCACCGGCTTATCCTCGACGGCCTTGTTCTGCGAAACCTCAAGCGGACCGTTCCCGCTCGGCGGTGTAATACCGCAAAACTGGTCATAGTCGATCAGCTCCGTCACCGTCGGGTTGGGCCCGCAGACCGGGCACTCTGGATTCTTGCGCAGCTTCAGCGTGCGGAAGTTCATCCCCAGCGTATCGACCAGCAGCAGGCGTCCGACCAGCGGCTCGCCGATCCCGATGATGAGCTTGATCACCTCGCTCGCCTGGATCACTCCGACAAGTCCCGGCAGAATGCCGAGCACGCCGCCCTCAGCGCAGGAGGGAACAAGGCCCGGCGGTGGCGGCTCCGGATACAGGCACCGATAGCACGGGCCTTCCTTGGTCGCAAAGACGCTCGCCTGACCCTCGAACCGGAAGATCGAGCCATACGCATTCGGCTTGTTCAGCAGAACGCAGGCGTCGTTTACCAGGTAGCGCGTCTGGAAGTTATCCGTCCCGTCCGCGATGATGTCGAAGTCCTTGAAGATCTCAAGCGCATTCGCACTCGTCAGCATCGTGTTGTACTTCACCACGTTCAGCCGCGGATTCAAGCCCTTCAGCATGATCTCTGCCGAATCGACCTTCAGCATTCCAACCGTGCTGGTCGAGTGAATGATCTGGCGCTGCAGGTTGCTGTCGTCCACCGTATCGAAGTCGATCAGCCCAAGCGTGCCAACGCCTGCAGCCGCAAGATAAAGCGCCAGTGGCGACCCAAGCCCGCCGGTCCCAACGCAGAGCACCTTCGCCGCCTTCAGCTTCTGCTGACCCTCCATCCCAACCTCAGGAAGGATCAGGTGGCGCGAGTAGCGCGCAATCTCGTCGTTCGTAAGCTTTGGAAGCTCAGTCTGCGTCTCGGCAGTCGGTAATGTTGCAGTTGCCATCATCCATCTCCTTCGAAAGCATGTCTGTAACTGAACAGGTCACAGATCAAAACCGTACTGGTTACAAATTCGATCCGCCCGCAATGGACGGAATGATCGTGAGCTCGTCTTTCTCGGATACCGCCGTATCTTCCTTCGCGGGAAGGTAGCGGATATCGTCATCGTTCAGATAAAGATTTACGAACGAGCGAAGCTTGCCCTCTGGCGTAAACAGGTGCTGACGCATGGCAGAGTGCTCGGTCACAAGCTGCTCCAGGGCCGCCGTTACAGTGTCGCCGGCAACCGTCACCGTGCTGAGTCCGCCGGTATAAGAACGCAGCGGGGTAGGGATGTGAATCGTCATGCCTGTCCTCTTTCGTCAGCGGCTACAAGCTCCGCCTTTGCTGCAACAATGATCTCGATCGCTTCGTCCTCGAACCGCTTGTCCTCTTCGCTGGTGCCTGTAAGAAGGAACGAGTTCGTGATTGCCGCGGAGCCTTTTTCTACGCTCGTAATGATGTACGAACAGCCAAGCCAGTGTGCCTCTGCAATATCTGTCTGCGACCACTGCGCCGGGTGATCCGGATGCGAGTGATAGAAGCCCACAATATCAAGCCCCAGCCCACGCGCCTGCCGCTGAATCTTCACCAGCTCCTGCGGAGCGATGTTGTAGCGGTTGTGCGCCGAGTCCGTGCGCGTATTACCGGCCCGCACGATCTGCTGCACGTGGTTACCCTCGCCCGCCTCATGCTTGCCAAGCAGCACGCCACAGCACTCATGCGGGAAGGTCTCCTCGCCGTGCGCACGCAGCG
>CAZZZQ010000007.1:0-11314 GCA_964658405.1 uncultured Sphingomonas sp. | reverse complement strand
GAATCCGTACCATGATCCCTACTCCTCCTGCCAGAATCGTTCGCTCATGTACTTCTCGGCGGAGTCGCACAGAATCGTCACAATAACTGCCTCACGGCCGGCAGCCGCAGCCTCTTCACCCAGCCGCAACGCTGAAGCAATATTCGCCGCAGCCGATACGCCGACCAGGATCCCCTGCTTGCGTGCGAGAAACTTCGCCATCGCATACGCAGTCTCCGTCGGCATCTCGATGTTGGCATCCGCAAGCTCCGGGTCGTAGATCTTCGGCACGATTGCGGTCGCCATATGCTTCAAACCCTCAAGCCCGTTGAAGGGCGAGTCAGGCTGCATCGAAACGCAGCGAATCTCCGGGTTCAACTCACGCAGCCGCCGCGTCGTCCCCATAAACGTTCCGCTCGTTCCAAGGCCCGCAACAAAGTGCGTCACCTGGCCCTCGGTCTGCTCCCAGATCTCGTTCGCCGTCGTCCGGTAGTGCGCCTTCCAGTTCTGCTCATTCGAGTACTGGTCGGCATAGTAATAGCGGTCCGGCTCTGCCGCAGCCATCTCACGCGCCTTGCGAATCGCACCGTCCGAGCCATCCGCCGGACTCGTCCAGATCACCTTCGCCCCATAGGCCGAAAGATATTTCTTGCGCTCCGGCGAGACGTTCGACGGCATACACAGCGTCACCGGGAAGCCAAGCGCCGCTCCAAGCATGGCGTACGCGATGCCGGTGTTTCCGCTGGTCGCGTCCAGCAAACCGCGGCCATTACCGAGCAGCCCGCGACGCTGGCCGTCCAGCACAATCGCCGAAGCGGCACGGTCCTTCACCGATCCACCCGGATTCGCCCACTCCGCCTTCCCGAGAATCTGGACCCCCGGGAGATGTTCGGTCAGCCGCTCCAGCCGTATAAGCGGAGTATTCCCGATGCGTTCAAGGATGCCGGTTCCGAGGCTTTTTGCAGATGCAATCATGCTCATTGGATTCTTCCTGGATGCCATCCGATGCAGGCCCGTTGATGGCGGTGGCCGGATGTGCGACAGTTAACTCCGAGTCTAACTTATGGCAAAGAAGACGCAGCAACGCAGCTTCAACGACGTACTCTCCACCCTCGGCGGTCAACGATTCGATGTCGCCCCGGCGCAGGAGGGTGCAAAGCGAACCCCTGGCGCATTCCAGGTGCGGAAATATGGCTGCGCCGCAGAGATCGCCGACGCAGGCGACGGTACCGTTTCGCTCCTCGCCCGGCCCGGCTACGTGCTCGGCGGCGAGATCTCACGGCTGCTCGACCGCGGCTACCAGAAGTTCCTCAAGACCAGCCGGCTCGAGATTCCGGCGACCGCAGACCACCTGCGCGCCGTCCACGAGTTCACGCAGGAGCTGAACGAGGCGACCGGCGCAACCAGCCTCTACAATGAATCGCTCGGCACGACCAGCGACCGCTACGTCTACGACCGCGTCAAGGGCAGGGAATAGCTTCGCCAAACGAGCTTCAGCGCCGGCGATTCTGCTCGCGCTGCAGCTCCCGGTAGGCCTCGCTCTTACCGATTCCCCGCTCCCGCGCCACACGCTTCAGGGCATCCTTCTCCGCTAACCCCTCTGCCTGCATCATCGCGGCCACCTCGGCGGCGATGCTGCCGGTGCTCGCCGTCGCCTCGGCCGGAGCCAGTACAAGCATCAGCACGATCTCGCCCCGCACGCTCGCCCTTGCCGCCAGCATCGCCCGCAGCTCGCCGACCGTCCCGCGCAGAAACTCCTCATGCAGCTTGGTCAGCTCCCGCGCAATCACCACATGCTGCGCCGCTCCAAAAGTCACCTCAAGGTCCGCCAGCGTGTCGACGATCCGGTGCGGAGCCTCGTAGAAGATCGCCGTACTGCCGTCGCGTGGCAGCGCCTCGAGAGCCGTCCGGCGCGCACCCTCCTTCGCCGGCAGAAAACCGTGGAAGGTGAACCGCTCGGTCGGAAGCCCGCTGGCAATCAACCCGCTGATCGCCGCATTCGCCCCCGGAACCGGGAAGACCGTAACGCCTGCCGCAATCGCCGAAGCCGCAATCTGCCCACCCGGATCGGCGATCCCCGGCGTGCCGGCATCGCTGACGATGGCAATCTTGCCGCCGGCCTTCAACTCCGCCGTCAGCTCCTCCGCCCGGCTGCTCTCGTTATGCATGTGATAGCTGACGGTCGGCGTTTTGATCCCGAAGTGGTTCAACAGCTTCTGCGTCTGGCGCGTGTCCTCGCAGGCGATCCGGTCCACGCTCCGCAGAATCCGCAGCGCACGCAGCGTCATGTCTTCAAGATTGCCGATCGGGGTCGCCACCAGGTAAAGCCCCGGCGCCAGTGGTGTCGTCTCGTCCATGCCTACTCGCTCTGTCGAACCCTGCGGGTCTGGTTCAGCATCCCGATCGAGTGGGCGAGATTCTGCGGCGTAATAATTCCAACGACGCGCTCCCCCTCAAGCACCGGCAGCAGCTGCGCTCCGCGCGCACTCATCACCCGCCGCAGCGTCTTGACGAGCGAGTCGTCCGGCTGGACAGTCTGAAACGTCTTCGTCATCACACCCTGCACGTAGCCGTTTCCGTCGCTGTTCAGCGCATCCACAATCCCCTGACGGGAGACCGCACCGACCATGCTGACACCGCGCACCACGGGAAACACATCCTGCAGGCTGTGCACCGAGTGCTGCAGAGCGTCCTCAAGCGTCGATGACGCCGACAGCATGCTGAATTCCGTCATCATCACATCGCGCATCTTCACGGAGTCGTTATCGCTCTGCAGCATCACGCCCTGATCCTCCAGGTGCGCTCCAATCAGCACAAAGGCGCCGATCATCGTCATCCAGATATTTGCAAAGAACAGCCCGCCGATCATCAGGCCCACCGCGATCATCTGTCCCAGCCCGGCCGCCGCGCGGACACCCTTCAAACCACCTTGGACCTTGGCAAACTCACCCCGGAAGACGCGTCCCCCGTCGAGCGGCATCGCCGGCAGCAGGTTGATCGCGCCCAGCAGAAGATTCACCCAGACCAGAGCGCGCAGCAGGTGCCCCGGCGTAACCCACGGCCGTTCGATCAGGTTGACCTGCGGCGTCACAGTAGCCACGATCGCCCCGACCACAAGCCCAAAGAGAATATTAGCCGCCGGTCCGATCAGCGCCATGCGCCGCTGCATCCCGACCCCCATCGCCCGCTCGGTAGCCTCGGTCGTCGAGTAGGTGACCAGGCCGCCGGTCGGAATCAGCAGAATGCTGCGCAGCTTCAGGCCCCACCACGCTCCGCCGATCGCCCGCGCCGTCTCCCGCACCAGCACCGCCAGCAGCAGCATCAGCCAGAGCGCAAAGCCTCGCCCGCCATTGGCGTTGAGCGCCGAGGCGTAGCTGACGGAGAGCACAAGGAGGATCAGGAAGAAAATATGGATGCGGACATCCACGCCGAGAACTCTCCCAATCGGGAACGACCATCCACGCATGGATTGATTGTATGCGCTGTACCCGACTGAGCCCTCAGATTCAGCTCCAGCCGGTACGATAGGTGTAATGCGCATCATCGCCGGTACGTATCGCTCCCGCATCCTGACTGCTCCACGTGGAACCGAGACCCGCCCCACCAGCGATCGTCTCCGCGAGTCCCTCTTCAACATCATCGCGGCACGCGTCGAGGGAAGCCGCTTCCTCGACCTCTACGCCGGAACCGGGGCCGTCGGAATCGAGGCCATCAGCCGCGGTGCCACGCACGTCTGGTTCTCCGAAAACCAGCCGGCTGCGATTACGTCGCTCCGCGCCAACCTCACGGCCCTGAAGATCACCCGTGGTTTCACGCTCGAAGATCGCGGAACCGGTGCGCTGCTCCAGCGGCTCGGCCAGCTTGGCGGCCTGATCGACGTCGTCTACCTCGACCCGCCCTACACCGCGGACGCGGAGTACGAGGCGACCCTGAGCTTTCTGGGAAGCGCCCGAGGCCGGGCCTCGCTCACCCCGGCTGCACTGGTCATTGCGGAGCACTCCAGCAAAACCGATCTCTCGGCACGGTACGGCGCTCTCCGCCACACGCGGACAAAGAAACAGGGCGACGCAGCGATCAGCTTCTACGCCTACCCGCCCCCAGAAGAAGCGGCAGAGTGACACGCGAAGCGTCCAAAACCCCACGCCCTGGTGTTCGCCCGGCACCAGGGCGCCTTGGCCCTTAGTCGATAACAGGAGCAGGCATGATCCTCCGAACGCGAGCATGGGGAATCACCGTGGTCCTCCTTGTCTTCCTCGCAGCCGGGCTGACCCGTTACATCCACGGAACCGGCGACGACCTCTCCGCCTCGTACATTGGCTGCAGACTGGTCGCAACCGGGCAGGTGGGGCACCTCTACGCCCACGACCCGGAAAACTTCTCCGCCATCGGGAACGACACCGCCTGGTCTGAGGCAGCAGCCCTCGGCAAGTTCAGCGGCGTCCTTCACCCCTACGTTCAGACGCCGCTCTGGGCCTATGCTCTGCAGCCCCTCTGCAGTCGAACCAGCTTCCCCGCCTTCAACGGGATCTTTGTCGGCCTGACCCTCCTCTGCTTCGCCGGCTGCGTCCTCCTGATCGCCCGCTTCTGGGCTCCAGGCCTCTTCCATCCACTGGCGATCGGGGTCTGCCTGCTCTGGCTCTGGTGCTCCGTACCCTTCCAGTACGCCATGTTCCTGACCCAGACCCACGTGATCTTCCTGCTCATGATTTGCAGCAGCCTGGTCCTCGCCGAGCGCCGCCAGCCCCTCGCCGCCGGCCTCCTCCTGGCCTGCGCAACAGCGGTCAAGATCACCCCGGGAGTCTTCGTCGTTTACTGGCTCCTGACCCGCCGATGGAAGGCCGCCGCCAGCATGGCCGCGTGGTCTGCAGCACTCTGGGGCGCGACGATCTTCACCGCCGGTCCCCGGCTCGCGGCCGAGTACAGGGCCACGCTCAACGCCGTCTCCCACGTCCTGCTCGTCTCGCAGAACAACCAATCCTTCGCCGCATGGTGGATGAGCCGCTTCTACGCCCCGGACGAAGTCTTCGACTACCAGGTCTTCCCGCTGCCGCACGCCATCCAGCTTGTCGGAATCGCCCTTATGCTCGGCTGCACGATCCTGGGCGGCCTGATCGACCGCCGCCGAGCCTCAGCCCCGCCCATCGGAGCGATGATGACGCTCGTCGCCGCGACCATCTTCGCGCCGATCGCATGGACGCATTACTTCGTAATCCTGCTCGGTCCCTTGATGATCCTCGCCCAGCAAAGCTGGCGGCTTCGATCCTGGACCCTCGCCGGCCTCGCGCTGGCCATCGCCGCATTGAACCTCCAGCCCTTCGCCGGCGACGTCCAGAACGGCGACATCGGCAGCCTCGCCCTTGTGCGCGGCCATTTCTTAGCGGGTGTCCTCGCCCTGATCGCACTTGCGATAGCCGCATGGCTGGGGCGATCGACCGCGTCTACAACTTCACCCCGCCCACATGCTCTCCGGTCCTGAGATCGACCGTAAACTCCAGCTCCCGATCCGTCATCAGGTCCCAGCCGAAGCCAGTCAGGCTCTCGTCGGTCAGGGCGGTGATGCGCAACCCCTCCCAGCTCAGCTTCTTCGTCTCCCACGCCAGCCCATCCGCACCCCACGCAACCACAGAATGAAAGCCGATGAAGATTAACAGTCGTTGCGCCTCGGACTCCAGAACCGAAACGACCGGTTTCAAGCCGATGTGTGTACACAGCTCCGGCAACGCAGTGTTGACAAGGTAGGCGTAGCCTCCAGCGACCGCACAAAGCTCTGCGGGGTTCGGGCAGGAGAAGACCCCCGTAGGCATCGACTTACTTGTAAACCCAAGCGCACACGTCGCCAGAAACGTTCCCCCGGTCTCCGGCCGAACCATCAGCAGCAGCGCACCCCGGGCGAGCGCGTCCTCCTCCCCGGCGATCTGCTGCGGGTAGATAAACTGCCGTGCGGGCGCAATCATCGGCGGCTGCGCCAGCACCTCGGCGCTCCAGCTCTGTGGGAAGCTCATCCGCCCGTCGCCTCGAGCGCCTGCTCCATATCCTCAATCAAATCTTCGACCGCCTCGCACCCCGCGCTCATCCGGATAAAGCCCTCGGGAACATCATCCGCACCCCAGCGAGCCCGCCGCTCCGCCGTAGTCGTCACGCCGCCGAAGCTGGTCGCCTCGGTCACCAGCCTCGCGGTTGAGAGAAACGTGTCCGCCGCCTCCTTATCCCGCAGCGTAAAGCAGAGCACCGGCCCGAAGTAGCGCATCTGTGCCGCGGCGATCGCATGGTTGGGATGCGTCTTCAGCCCCGGGTAAAAGACCGCCTCCACCTCGCGGCGCGCCTTCAGCCACTCCGCCAGCACCTGTGCATTATGGCTCGACCGCTCCAGCCGCAGCGGCAGCGTGGCGATCGAACGCAGCGCCAGCCAGGCCTCCATCGGCCCGAGGATCCCGCCCGTAAGCGTCCGCCACTGGTCGATCTTCGCCAGCAGACCCTTATCCTTCACCGCGACATGACCAAGCAGCAGGTCGCTGTGCCCGGTCATCGCCTTCGCGTCCGACGCAACCGAAAAGTCCGCTCCCAGCGCGAGCGGCCGCTGGCCCAGCGGGGTAGCCGTTGTATTGTCGACCGCCACCAGGACACCCGCCTCGTGCGCCGCCTTCGAGAGCGCCGCCACGTCGCAGACCTCCATCGTAGGATTGCTCGGCGTCTCGAGCCAGAGCAGCTTCGCCCCTTCGAGCAGTTCGGCCTGCGCGCCACCTGCCGTCGGAGCCATCCGGACGGTGATTCCCATGGGAACAAAGAACTCCTGCACCAGCTTCCGAGCCGTAAAGTAAGCATTCGATGGCAGCACAACGACGTCGCCCGGCCGCAGCACGGCTCCGAAGACCGCAGAGCAGGCCGCCATGCCCGATGCAAAGACCAGCGCCTCGGCGGTGTAGCCCACACCGGACTCCATCTGCCCGATCGCGTGCTCAAGCTCCGTCCAGGTCGGATTATGCGAGCGCGCATAGCTATAGGGAGCGTTCGCAGGATCGCCCGGCGCATGAAATGGCCCGGCAAAGACCGGACCGGCGTGTAATGGCGTTCCAGCCACCACCGGGCTCAGGGTCGATCGAATAATTCTCGTCTCATCGCGCATGCTTTATTCTCTCGCACCGCAGGGCGCACCTCAACGGTCCCGCAGGTGCTCCCACCCGGCCGGCTGCAGCACGGTCCGCTCGCCCTCCGCATGGACAAGGATCAGTCCGGCCTTCGCGCGGGTGATCCTCCCGACCGGCGTAATCGCAACGCCGCCGATCTGCCGGGGCACACGGGTCGCCGGCGCGGCGGTAAAGAGCAGCTCATAGTCCTCGCCGCCATGCAGCGCCGCATGCCCCCGCGCCTCCCGCGGAAGCTTTGCGGCCAGCTTATGCAACGGCAGCGCTGCCAGATCAACCTCCGCGCCAACACCGGACTCGCTACAGAGATGGCTCAGATCGGTCGAAAGCCCGTCGCTCAGGTCCATGCAGGCGGTCGCCAGTCCGCGCCGCAGCAGTACCTGTCCGACCGCGATCCTCGGCTCCGGAAACATCTGCGGATGCAGCCCGTTCGACCCACTCCGAACCCTCCGCACCCCGCCCTTCTGCATCGTCGCGAGCTCAGCCGCCGCTCCACCCAGCGCTCCGGTCACGTACAGCACATCGCCAGCTTTAGCCCCGCTCCGGCGCAGCGCACGCCCAGCAGGGGCGGCTCCGATCAGCACAATATCCGAAAAGATCAAATCAGAGGGGGACTGCGCCGTATCGCCCCCGGCCAGGGGCACGCCGTACCGCTTTGCCAGCACTCCGAGTCCCTCCAGAAATCCATCCAGCCATCGCTTCTCGAATCCCACAGGCAGCGCAAGCGAGAGAAACGCCGCGACAGGACTGGCTCCCATCGCCGCCAGGTCGCTGAGCCCCCGCGCCAGGCAGCGATGTCCGGCCGACTCGGCCGAGTGCCAGTCGCGACGAAAATGTCTCCCCTCGAGCGAGAAATCAGTCGTCACCAGGATCTCCGACCCCGGCGGCGGCCGCAGGATCGCGCAGTCGTCTCCGATCCCGAGCCGCACCGAAGTCGACCGTCCGGTAAACCGCCGGCGAATGCCGTCGATGATCGCCAGTTCGCCACGATGTTGTTGATTTTTCCTCATCTTCGAAGGAGCATACATGCTGCCTGTGGGCTATAGCCCGCATCTGTTGGCGATGCGGTTACGGAGACCTTCGTCAGGTTGCGCTGCCCCGATGCCCAATTTAGAATAAGGAGGTTATTCCCCAAGGGGTTAGCGCATCCCGAATGGCGATCGGTAAAGTTCATTCGCACGGGCTGTCTTCAACCTTCGTGCCGCTGGGTAGCGGCCAAATCCGGGTCAGGGTCTCCGTTTGAGTTCGAAGAAGCGCCACTACATCCTGTTTGTCACGCGCGATACAGACGGCAGCCTGAACAAGGTGCCCGTTCCGCTCTACTACGCGTACGTCTTCGTCGCGGTCGCCGCGATCGGCCTCTTCAGCATCGCAGGCCTCGCCGGCTCCTACTCCCGCATGCTCATCAAGACCGCCCGCTTCAACGATCTGCGCCGCGATCAGGATTCCCTCCGCAAGGACTACGCCTCCCTCGAAAAGAAGGAGCATGAGAAGGATGTGCAGGCTGCATCGCTCGGCTCGCTCGCCACTGAGGTCTCCGCCCTCTATGGCCTGACCGCCAGCAAGCTCGCCATTCCCATGGGCCGCCTCGGCTCGAAGAAAAAGGCTGCTGCGACGGAAGCCGCGCTCAACGCGCCGGTTTCCTCCGGCACAGCCGCCAGCCTGACCGACGAGAACTACTTCAAATCCGTCGACTCCTTCTACGCCCTCCGGACCTCCGCGATGAGCGGGATGGCCACACAGGGCCTGCCCAGCAACATCGGCAGCAAGCTGAACTTTGGCGGCATCTCCGGCTTCAACGATGCGATGTCGATCACCGACGGCCCTTCGATCTGGCCCGTGATCGGACCGGTCACAAGCAGCTTCGGCCAGCGTGAGGATCCTGTTCTCGGCAACGGCGAAGGCGAGTTCCACACCGGCATCGACATCGGCGCGCCCAGCGGAACGCCGATCCTGGCCACCGCAGACGGCGTCGTTCGCTCCGCCCAGATGGCAAACGGCTACGGCCGCGAGGTCATCATCGACCACGGCCAGGGTGTCGCAACCCTCTTCGGCCACATGTCCGGATTCGCCGTGATGGCCGGCCAGACCGTCACCCGCGGTCAGGTAATCGGCTACGTAGGCCACACCGGCCGTACCACCGGCAACCACGTCCACTACGAGGTCCGCATCCGCAACACCCCGGTCAACCCGCATAAGTACCTGCGCACCACCCTGGCCGGAGTTGCCGGAGGCGTTCCCAAGGGCTAGCGGACACTCCTATCCGGCTTTACGATGCGCCATGTCCTGACGACATGGCGCATCGTCGTTGTGCGATGGGCCGGCAGGCTTTGTACGGGTAAAATCCTTGAAGTATTGTAATCGTTCGATTACAATACACGTATGTTCTCGATCCGGGCTCTGCCGGAATTTACTGCGTGGATCGATGACCTTAGGGATGAGACGGTACGTGGTGTGATCATCGCCCGGATCAAACGCCTAGAGCTTGGCCTGATCGGAGATGTTCAGCCTGTGGGCGATGGCGTCTCCAGTTGCGCATCCATCTGGGCGCGGGATGGCGGTTGTATTTCACCCAGCGCGGTACGGTGCTGATTGTGCTGCTGGTCGGCGGCTCGAAGCGCACCCAGAAGCCAGATATCAAGCGTGCCAAAGCTTTGGTAGCTTTGCTCGATTGAGCAGAGGAGATGAGTATGAGTAACCGCACCAAGGTGACCGATCTGCCCGAGTTTGACGCGGCACCCTATCTCGACAGTGAAACGTCCATCGCCGCCTACCTGACCGATATCCTTCAGGCGAATGATGCATCCTTGCTGGCATCGGCGCTGGGAGATATCGCCCGCGCAAGAGGCATGACCGAGATCGCCAGGACGGCGGGCATCACGCGGGAAGCCCTATACAAAGCCCTGCGGCCCGGTAGCGCTCCACGTTTCGACACCGTGAGTCGGGTTTGCGCCGCCCTTGGGGTCCGCCTCGTGGCCCAACCTGTCCACGACTGAACGCACGACGGACAAATAATTCTTGTTGCCGCAAAGGAAAAGCCCTGACCGGAAGGATCCGATCAGGGCTTTCAGCACCAGGCAAACCTACTCGCCCTTAGCCATCCCCTTGTTCCCAACATAGCTGACATGCCAGACGATCTTCGATCCGTCATCGGTCACGAAGAGCGATCCGTCCTTGCCCACCGTCACACCCACCGGCCGGCCCCAGACGCCGCCGTCGGGCGTCACAAAGCCCGTCAGGAAGTCCTCGTACTCACCCGTCGCCTGGCCGTTCTTCATAGGCAGCCGGATCACCTCGTATCCCGCGCGCCGTGCGCGGTTCCAAGAGCCATGCTCCGCCGCGAAGCCGTCGCCGTCATAGCCCGCAGGGAACTGACTGCCGGTGTAGAAGGTCATCTCAAGCGACGCAAAGTGGGGCTGCAGGATTACGTCCGGGGTAATGACCTTGGACTGCAACTCCGGGTGCTTGCCCACGTGGCGCGGGTCCTGGTGGCCGCCCATGTACCACCACGGCCAGCCGTAGAAACCATCCTCCTGCACATGCGTGATGTAGTCGGGGACCAGGTTATCGCCAAGCCGATCGCGCTCATTCGTCGAGCACCAGAGCTGGCCGGTGGTCGGGTTGATCGCCTCGCCCACACAGTTGCGGATGCCGGAGGCGAAGATCTTCACAAACTTGCCCTCGGGCGAATACTCAAGCACGTTGGCGCGGTGGAACTCGCCGGGATGCGTATCCGTGTCGTCGACGTTCGAGGCGGAGCCGACCGAGATGAACATCCGCCGCCCGTCCTTCGAGAAGACGACGTCGCGGGTCCAGTGGCCGCCGCCACGCAGCTGCGCGTAGCCCGGCAGCACGGGAACGATCGTCTGCGGTGCGCCGCTGGCCTTCAGGTCGCCCGCCTTATACGGAAAGCGCACAACCGAGGTCGTATTCGCCACGTACACCCACTTCGGATTCTCAGCAGGGTAGAAGTTGATGCCAAAGGGATGATCAAGCCCGCTCGCGAAGGTCTCGCTGGTCTGCGCCTTGCCGTCGGCTCCAACACCGCGCAGCACGCGAACTGCTCCAGCCTTGCTGTCCGCCAGGAAGAGATCGCCGTTGGGAGCGGTGCGAATGAGGCGCGGCTCGGTGAATCCATCGGCGTACATCTCCACCTTGAAGCCGGCGGGAGCTACGGGCCATGCACCTTCGGG
>CAZZZQ010000006.1:14839-22150 GCA_964658405.1 uncultured Sphingomonas sp. | reverse complement strand
GGTTCTGCGCCGCGCGCTCGGCCGCATCGAAGGTGCCTCTGCGGCGTCTAATACTCAGGCTCCCGCTTGGATTCACGGAGCCGGAGATCAGGTAGAAGCACCATGAACACCTTCAAATCCACACTGCTGCTCGCCACGCTCACGGTCTTCCTCATCTTCGTGGGAGACCGTGTCGGCGGTCAGAACGGCATGCTGCTGGCCCTTGCACTTTCCGTGGCGTTAAACTTCGGTAGCTACTTCTACTCGGACAAACTGGCGCTTGCGATGTACCGTGCCCAGCCGGTGACGCGTGCCGAACTGCCGCGGGCCTACGAGGTCATCGAACGGCTTGCTGCAAAGCAGGGCCTGCCGATGCCCAAGGTCTACGTCCTCCCCTCGGAGTCGCCGAACGCCTTTGCAACCGGCCGGAACCCGCAGCACGCCTCCGTCGCCATGACGCGGGGCATTCTGCAGCTGCTCGATGACGAGGAGCTCGAGGGCGTCCTCGCGCATGAGCTCGGACACGTCAAGAATCGCGACATCCTCACCAGCTCCATCGCAGCGACACTCGCCGGAGCCATCACCATGGTGGCGCGGATGGGCTACTTTGCCCAGCTCTTCGGCGGCTACGGCGGTGGACGCGATAGCCGGGAGCGCGGCGGTGGTGGCCTCTTCATGATCATTCTTGCGCCGATCGCCGCATCGCTCATCCAGCTGGCCATCTCGCGCTCACGGGAGTACGAGGCCGATGCGACCGGCGCAGCAGCCACCGGCAATCCCTATGCCCTGGCACGCGCCCTGCAGAAGCTTGACAGCTACTCGCGGCGGATCCCGATGGCAGCCTCGCCATCGACCGCACACATGTTCATCGTCGCGCCGCTACTTGGTGTCGGCGGAATCGGCAACCTCTTCTCGACGCATCCGCCGATTAAGGAGCGCATCGTTCGCCTCATCGGCCGGGATCACGTCTAGATGGCGACCTTCCTCCGCGCAATCCGGCTGCTGGCCGTCGTCTTCTGGGTCGGCAGCCTGCTGTTCTTCGCCTTCGTGCTCGCACCCATCGCCTTCCACGTGCTGCCGAGCACGCATGAAGCAGGCCTCGTTGTCGGCGGAACACTAGTCGTCCTGCACTGGATCGGACTCGTCTGCGGCACGCTCTTCCTCCTGTGCACGATCGCCCTTTGGAACAACCGACTCGCAGCTCGCCGCCACCTCTATGTGATTGAGGCAGCCCTGGTTGCGTTGATGCTGGCGATCACGGTCTACCTGCAGTTCAGCGTCATTCCTGCGATGGAGCGCGACCGTGCGCAGGCCGGCGGCAACGTCGACGCCGCGGCGCCCGATAACCCTGCCCGGCTCGACTTCGAGCGGCTGCATCCACTCTCTGAGCGCTACGAAGGCGCAGCCCTCTTCGCTGGCCTTGGCATCATCTGCCTGATGGCAGCAGAGCTTCCCGCCGCAAAACGGTAGACTTGTAGAAGCGGGCGCTTGAGCACCCGCGCAGACTCCACACATAAGGACGATTTCGATGAGCGCGAACTTCTGGCTGAGCCTCGCGCTGGGATTTGGTGCCGGTCTTGCTGACTACCTCGGGGGCTTCCTCCTGGTTCGCCGATCCCCCTCCGTCCGCGCCCTGCGCTACTTCGTCGCCCTCGGCTCCGGCTTTATGCTGGCCGCGGCCATCCTCGAGATGGTTCCCGAGGGTATGGTCGTCAACCCACGCTGGGCGACGGCGCTCGTGCTGCTCGGCTACTGCGGCGTGCACCTGCTGGAGCACACGCTGGTTCCCCACTTCCACTTCGGCGAGGAGACCCACCACCACGAGTTCGTCTCGAAGAAGACGAGCTACTCGGTGCTGCTCGGGCTGGCGACCCACACCTTCTTCGACGGCATCGCGATCGGCTCCGGCTTCGTTCTCTCACACTGGCTGGGCTGGGTCATCTTCATCGCCGTCTTCCTGCACAAGATTCCCGAAGGCTTTACGGTGGCAAGCGTCATGCTCGCAGGTGGCCAGAGCAAGACCGCAGCGCTGAACTCCGCACTTCTGCTCGGTGCGACGACCGTCTTCGGCGTCCTGGTCATCAGCCTTGTCCCGCGACTGGTCTGGGCGGGCCTGCCGCTCTCGGCAGGCGTTACGATCTACGTGGCCGCCACCGACCTGGTCCCTGAGGTCAACCGCGAACCTGGCGTAAGAATGGCACTCGTCTTCTTCGCGGGTGTGCTGGTCTTCTTCGTCCTGCGACTTTTGGGCCCGCTCTAAAGCACAGCCCTTATCGCTCCGGAAGAGACTCTGCGTCTCCTACCGCTCCGCCTCACGCCCCACAGCATCGTCCGTCCAATTGCATTGACAGACATGGCAGTGCCAGTAATCCCGGTTGATCGGGCTCGGCAGCGGAAAGCCAAGCAGCAGGATCGACGTCGCTCCAACCTTCGTATCCATGCTCTCAAAGCTGATGTCGAGCGACTCGCACCGCGGGCAGCGCGGCTGCTCAAAGTCCGGCTGACCGGCCATGGCGATCGTAGCGGGGATCGGCTGCGACAGGATCGCCTCAGCCTCCGCAACGTCACGATCCGCCACCTGCAGCCGGATCCCGCCCATCAGGTTCGACCAGAGCCAGTCGATCCGCACGGTATTCTCGTCCCGCAGGAAGCAGGCAATTCCGGCCGATTCGAGCACACTGCGAGCCATGGAGGCCTCGGTCGGGTCACGAAACTGACGAATGACGGTGACGCCACCCTCTCCCTCAGTCTCGGCAGGCTCGTCTTCGACCAGCGGAGCCTCCAGCGAACGGCGGGCGTACTCGGCCCGGACGAGCGTCTGGGCCTCTTCAGTCAGCTGCGCATACTGCGCTCCGATCTGCTGAAGCGTGGGCTCATCGATCTGCTGCAGGTGCGACTTCATCTCGCCGTAGTCGGGGGCCGCTTCGTTGGTAGTCATCGAAATGATGGTAGCGCACCAAGCCCTGCTCTGTGCCCCACCCTTCCGTAAGGACGGGGCACCCGAGCTAACTGGCAGTCTCTAAACGGGTTCTGTCCAGGCGGCACCATCGGGAAAGGCGAAGCGTGCAAGTGACTCCGCCCGAACCTCGATGCTGTACCCCGGGCGGGTCGGCAGCTGGTAGCGGCCGTTGCGGATCACGACCGGCTCGATGAAGTGCTCATGGAGGTGGTCGACGAACTCGATCACGCGATCTTCGAGGGTGCAGGAGACCGAGAGGAAGTCAAAGATCGACAGGTGCTGCACGTACTCGCACAGCCCAACTCCACCGGCATGCGGGCAGACCGGGATGTTGAACTTTGCCGCCAGCAGCAGGATCGCCAGGTTCTCGTTGACACCCGCGACACGGCAGCTGTCGAGCTGCAATACGTCGATCGCCTCAGCCTGGAGCAATTGCTTGAAGATGATGCGGTTCTGGACATGCTCGCCGGTTGCGATCCGGACAGGCTTGGCCTCGCAGCGGATGCGAGCGTGGCCGAGGATATCGTCGGGGCTGGTCGGCTCCTCCATCCACCACGGCTGCAGCTCGGCGAGCTGGCGGGTCCTGCTGATCGCCTCATTGACACCCCACTTCTGGTTAGCATCGACCATCAGCTTGTTGGTCCAGCCGATCTCCTCGCGAACGATATGGCCTCGGCGCAGGTCGTCCGCCGGATCGCCCCCGACCTTCAACTTAAAGTGGGTCCAGCCCTCGGCGAGCGCCTCCTTCGAGAGCCGGCGGATCTTCTCCTCGCTGTAGCCAAACCAGCCGACCGAGGTCGTGTACGCCGGATAGCCCTCTGCCTTCATCAGCGCCAGCCGCTCCTGCTGTCCGGCGCGGCGACTGGTGAGAATCTCGAGCGCCTCGGCCTCGGTGATGGCGTCGTCGATATAACGGAACTCGACAGCCTTGATCAGCTGGGCGGGTTCCATCTCGGCGAGCAGCTGCCAGAGCGGCTTCTTCTCAGCACGGGCGTAGAGATCCCAGACAGCATTGATCAACGCGCCTGTAGCAAGATGAATGACGCCCTTCTCCGGTCCAAGCCAGCGGAACTGAGAGTCATCCGTAAGCTCGCGGGAGAAGGCGCGGAGATCGTCCGTGATCGAGGAGAGCGTCCGGTTGACGACGTAACGCGTCAGGTACTCGAGCGCCTGGACGACCAGATCCGTGCCGCGGCCCAGGGTGAACGTCAGGCCATGGCCCTCAAGGCCGGCGTTGGTTTCAAGGATGCAGTAGGCGGCAGAGTAGTCGGGGTCCTTATTGACTGCGTCGGAGCCGATCTGTTCGCGAGAGGTCGGGAAGCGCAGGTCAATGACGCGAGCTGCGGTGATGAGAATCTCAGACAAAATTTGCCTTTCGAACTTGCAGGATCAGGCGGCGGTCCAGCCACCGTCGATCGGGATGATGGCGCCGTTGATGAACTCGGCCTCACGTGAACTGAGGTAGCGAATGAGCGAGGCGATATCCTCCGGCGTGCCGAGGCGACCGATGGGCTGCCGGGCGACGAGCTCGCTGCGAATCTTCTCCTTCTCGTGCGCGTGATACTTATCGAGGTAGCCTTCGACGAACGGCGTCTGGACCGTTCCGGGAGCGATGCAGTTGATGCGGAGCTCTTTCGGGTAATCGACCGCGATCTGGCGGGTCATGGCCTGCACGGCCCCCTTGCTGGCGCAATAGGCAAAACGCTGCTTGACCCCAACCGATCCTGCGACCGATCCCATATTCACGATGCTGCCATGGCTCGCCAGCAGCAGCGGAAAGGCGGCCTGGGTGACAAGGAATACGGAGTTGACGTTGACGCGCATCACCCTTGCGAAGTCCTCTTCCGAGGTGCGGGTCACATCGCCAACCAGGCCGATGCCCGCGTTGTTGACGAGGATGTCGAGTGCCGGAATCGTCGCGAAGGCGGCAGCAATCGAGGCCGCATCGGTCACGTCCATGGTGATGGCGAGGGCGTCCGGCAGCTGGGCTGCGAGCTCACTGGCGGCCGCCGTGTTCAAGTCCGCGATGAGGATGCGGGCTCCGGCGCGGGCGAGCTCCCGGCAGGTGGCGGCTCCAATGCCGCTCGCACCGCCGGTAATCAGTGCTACCTTTCCATCAAGGCGAAAGCTGTCGGCGGTCGGTGAATTGGGGGAGGGTTGAGTGCTGGATTCGGTCACCCTGAAAATATACCTCTTTTTGACTGGCAACGATGGATTTTGACATACGGAAAGTGGACACGTGCCGGCATCCCGGTCAACCCAGGTCGTCATAAGCGGATGTTAGATTCATTTTGTCCGTATTGATCGCCATCAACCACCGGGAGAAGACCCATGCCACGCTACTGCCTGACCCTCGATCTGCGCAACGATGCCGAAGCCATCTCTGAATACAAGCGCTACCACGAGAAGATCTGGCCTGAGGTCCGCGACAGCCTCTTCGCTGCGGGCGTCGTCGACATGGAGATCTACCTGCTTGGGGTCCGCATGTTCATGATCATGGACGTCAACGAGGAGTTTTCGTTGGAGCGGAAGGCGACAATGGACCTTGCAAATCCTATCGTTCAGCACTGGGAGACCATCATGCACGGCTTTCAGCAGGAGCTCCCGCAGGCCCGGCCGGGCGAAAAATGGCTGGTGATGGATAGGGTCTTCACTCTCGCAGACCAGTAGCTCCCGCAGTGGTCACTGCAGTATCATGTGGCAGTCTGGCGACTCCCGGTGGGAGCACGGACAACAGAACGACCCTCAAGGTCATCGGAATCTACAGGAGAACAATCAATGAGCACGGAATCTGTACGGTTCAAGCAGCGTAGCAAGGTAGCGGCAGCGTTTCTGCTTGGAACCGCCTTATTCGTGGGTGGCTGCAAGTCATCGACGCCCGCCCCCGGGGTCCGGAACTCTGACGGCTCTATCACGAACGCAGATGGTTCGGTGACCTACCCGGCCGGAACGGCACCCGCCCAGGTCGCAGCACCCGCACCTGGCCCGGTCCGCAACGCTGATGGGTCGATCACCAACCCGGATGGGTCCGTAACTTACCCTGCAGGCTCATCACGTGCAGCAGCGGAGAAGGCTGCGGCACCGGCACCGGTCCAGACTGCTCCCGCTCCTGTTGCCGAGGCCCCCGTCGTCCGGCAGGCTCCCCCACCGCCGGTCGCAAAGGTGATCCCGGATGGGACCTCGGTTCCCGTCACGATCACCGAGACGATCAGCGCCAGCCATAACAACGTCGGGGATCGGTTCACCGGTGTTCTCCGTGACTCCCTGCGGACGCGGAGTGGTGCAGTAGTCTTCGCCCGTGGGACAAGAGTCGAAGGCGTCGTCACTGCTTCAAAGGGGAAGGGGCGCTTCAAGGGCGCTGGAGATCTGGCCATCGAGGTCACGTCGATTGCTGGCGTTCGCGTCAGCACAACCGCCTATGAGGCCGTCAACAAGGGTCGCGGCAAACGGACTGCCGGCTTCATCGGCGGCGGCGGCGGCGTTGGCGCCCTGATCGGCGGACTCGCCGGCGGTGGCAAGGGCGCGCTCATCGGCGGACTTGCGGGTGCAGGCGCGGGTACGGCGGCGTCGGCCTACACGGGCAATCGCGACGTTGTGATCCCGTCTGAATCCTCCATTACCTTCCGCCTGACCAACTCAGTCTCCCTGAAGTAAGGGAATACGATCCGACAAGCGCGGCGGCCTTCGGGTCGCCGTTCCTGTTTAAGGGAGGCCCTGCAGCTAAGATAGAGGGATGCAACTCAGCCCCACCTTCCTTCTCTCCGCGACCGACCCCTCCCACTTCCCCACCGAGGCGAAGACCTTCGGGGCTCCGGAGATTGCCTTTCTTGGCCGATCGAACGTCGGCAAGTCGTCCCTGATCAACGCCCTGCTCGGCTCCAAGGAGGCCCACGTCTCCTCGACGCCCGGACGGACCCGCGCGATCAACTTCTTCGCGTTGTATGAAGGGATGGGTGAGAAGAGGAAGACGCGGCCAACGCTGATCTTCGCCGATCTGCCGGGCTATGGCTATGCGAAGATCTCGAAGTCGATCTCGTCCGAGTGGCCAAAGTTCATCGAACCCTACCTCGCCGACCGCGAAACACTGGCGCTTGGAGTCTGCCTGGTCGACACCAACATTCCGCCGCAGCCCAGCGACACGCAGTTGATCCACTACTTCCAGCAGACCGACCGGCCCTACCTCGTGGTCGGAACGAAGGCGGATCGCCTATCGAACAACACGCTGGCCAAGTCTATTGCTGCTCTGAAGAAGGCCCACGAGATCGATGAGATCCTGCCGATCTCGGCGAAGACGGACGCAGGAACGAAGGCGCTGTGGAGTCGCCTGGTCGCTCTCGCCGTGTAGGCAGCCTTATCAATAGACGGAAGGGGGG